>JAYUPZ010000662.1:0-11593 GCA_043759805.1 Myxococcales bacterium
TGCACCGGCCAGCAACAAGTTGGGGACGGGGGTCTTTTGTGTCGGCTGCCACTTTTGAGTATGGATCGTATTTGCCCATTTCGGCTGTCGCGGTTGAATGCCGTCCTTCGAGAATGTCCACTCGTGCCAAACTTCAATTTTGTGGATCGCAAACGAAGCAATCGTACGACCTTTGTTGGCATCGCGAATCAGCGTGTCGAGTGAAGCACAGTCAAGCAACTGCGCTTTGACTTCTTCGATGAACTGCTCTTTCGTGCATCGTTCAAGCGGCAAACCATAGAGCCTGCCGGGGACGCTCGACACACATGCGGTTCCAGTCCAGAGAGACACGACGCCTTCCCCGAGTTCCACACCCGGCGCCCATGCCTGTTCTTCGGCGAAAATTGTCAAATTGAACTCGGAGTCCGCAAGCACCAGGGCGCACCGCTTTCTAGGCCAGCGAATGAATTCACTGAAGGCAATGCAGAACGACACCTGTGTATGAGGACCGCCTTTGACAAGTGGTCTAAACAAACGCAATTGATCAAGGCGGGCCAACGCCGGGGTACGCTCGACAACGTCGGCGGCTGCGAAGGGGTTGACGGCCATAACATGAAGCGCAGCTGTGACACGAATTCCGGAAGCAAGCTCCGCGCCGGTCACCCGCGTCCCGTCAAACTCAAGGCGATGCAGCGTCTCTTCAAAATGAAACTGAACACCCCTTTCGCCGAGGTGCTTCACCCATTTGTCGAACCAAAACTCACTGCTCGGCCCGCGCAGCAAAAGCCATCCGGAGCGCGCGTCTTGACGCCATGCAGGCCCCTCGTTATCAGCAGGGTGCGTGTACGCAGGCTTGGTGATGAGCTGCCTTCGAAAGAACAGTCCCGCCTGGTGGAGGGAAACATGTTTCCAGTCGGATCCAATCCACGGGCCAAAGCAGGCAACCCACGTGGACCAGGCCGTGGGGCTCAACAGCGGACGCCACTCTTCGGCCGCGTTCAGTGATGCGTATCGTTCCTCACTGCGTCGATTCGCAGTCCAGGTCTTGATCATCAACCAGGCGCCTCGGAATCGGTCGCGACGAGTCATCCGAAACATTTTGCGGACGTCCACCATCCATGATGGCGAATCATCGAATTCGGCCTTTCCTTCATCGGGGGCCACGCCAAAATCGATGGGCCGCGACAAGGCTCGGTCGTAGACACTGCCGCCGTCATCGAAGGCGATCTGTTTCAACAGGTCAAAAACGTTGTGATACCAGGGTCCCATCCCGTGCCACGAATACTCGGTCGGCATTTTGTCGTTGCTGGCCACCCGGGCGCTTCGAAAGAAGCCTCCCACCTCCGGATTGGTCTCGTACACGGAGACTTTCCAGCCCCGCTTTGCGAACTCATGCGCGGCGCTCAATCCGGCAATGCCCCCGCCGTATACCGCCACGGTCTTGTCGTTCAGGGGAACCGCGGACTCTGCGCTGCTCGGATTCATTGTCGGCCTTTAGATGCAAGTGCGGTGCCACAGCAGATCGTCCCTGTGCGACATCCGCGCGCCGTACCTTTTCGCCGTTTGGGCGGTTCGTTCCTTTTGGGTAGTAACCGTTACGTCGGTCTGTGTTTCGTAACGGTTATCAAGTCTCACCGCATGTAGGGCGAGCAAGTCGGTTACCACAAGGACACAGCGCGGCACAGTGGTTGCAACTCCCGCTTGCCGACATGCTATGGGTTCCTGTGGTCGTGACGGTGGTGCCGCCCCAATTGGCTCTTGAAACTCCCTTGGGAAGCTCCTACGCGTGACATCGCTCAGGGAGCGGGTAGACAATGCGTTGCGACGCCGCCGGGCGACTCCGACCGACGGTAGCTCGGTGAGTGGTCAGCCTGACGACCAGCCGATGTGGTCGGAGCTGTTCACGACAAACCAGCTCGAACAGCACGCGCGCACCATGGCCGGCTGGCACAAGGTAGATGAGCGCGCGCGCCACGGCGCCGACTACTTGCTGCCCCGCCTCGCTGACAACGAGGCTGCGTTGCGCGATGCCCATATCCTTGTAACCGATGCCGTGAGACGAGGCACCCGTATCACGCCCGCAGCGGAATGGTTCATAGACAACTACCACCTCATCGAGGAACAGATCCGAACCGCCCGCCGCCACCTTCCGCGCAGCTACGATCGCGAGCTGCCGGCGCTGGTCAACGCGCCGTGGACGGGCCGACCACGCGTTTACGACATCGCGTTGGAGCTCATTGCGCATTCGCACGGGCGCGTCGATGCGGACGATGTGCGCGCATTCGTCGGCTCGTATCAAACGGTGCAACCGCTTCGTCTCGGGGAGCTGTGGGCGATCCCTATCATGCTGCGCTTGGCGTTGATCGAGAATCTGCGCAGCGTGGTCTCCAGTATCACCGCCGGACGGCGTGACCGCGAGCGGGCAGGCTTCTGGGTGGATCAGATGCTGGAAGTGGCTGCGAGTGATCCCTCCAAGGTCGTACTTGTGCTTGCCAGCATGGTCAAGGAGGGCCCGCGGCTTACCAACGCTTTCGTAACCGAATTTGCCAGTCGCCTGCAGGGACAAGGGCCAGCCTTGTTGTTTCCGATGTACTGGCTTGAGCACCGCCTATTGGAGCAGGGACAGACCGTCGAGCATGTCTTTCAATTGGTTGCCCAGAACCAGGCAGCCCACCAGGTGGCAATTGGAAACAGCATCGGAAGTTTGCGTTTTCTTGGCGCCACGGATTGGCGTGACTTTGTTGAGGGGATGAGTGTGGTCGAGCGGACGCTTCGCACCGACCCCGCAGAGGTGTACAGCACCATGGATTTCAGCACGCGCAACAGCTACCGACGCGCGGTGGAAACCTTGGCCAAGAAGAGCGACGTGTCGGAAGAAATCGTCGCACAGCAGGCCGTGCGTCTGGCTGCCGAAGCCAAGGCGCAAACGCGCAGCCAATCGGGCAGTGTTGAAGGCCCACGGTCTCACGTGGGTTATTACCTGATCGACGAAGCCCGGCCAGAGCTCGAAAACGCCGTACGCATGCGGACCGGTGTCGGGCGCCCATTGCGCAGACGTGTGGGCCGCTCCCGGCTCACGCTATATGGCGGTTCGGTCGTCTTCATCAGCGCGGGGCTAACCGGATTGCTGGCACGTTTCGCGCTATCAAACGAAGCGAGTGGCTGGTCGCTGGCCGTGGCGATCGGGGTTCTCGGGATCTGCTGCAGTCAGGTGGCGATCGGAATTGTGCACTGGGCGGCAACCCTGGTGGTGCTTCCCCGAACCTTGCCGCGGCTCGATTTCATGAAGGGCATCCCTTCAGAGCACCAGACCATGGTCGCAGTGCCGGCTCTGATCACCGACACCGCCGAGATAGACGACTTGCTTGAGGCCCTTGAGATTCGGTTTCTCGCCAACCGCGACCACCACCTCTCGTTTGCCCTGTTGAGTGACTTTCGAGATGCGCAGCAGGCGACCATGCCCGAGGATCTCGAATTGTTGGCGCGGGCACGCGCGGGAATCGAAGCACTGAACACCAAATATTCGACCTCCGGTCGTGCCGGCGGATTCTTCCTATTCCATCGCGCGCGACGCTGGAACCCACGCGAGGGTGTGTGGATGGGATGGGAACGCAAACGCGGAAAGCTCGAGGAGTTCAATTCGGCGTTGCGCGGTGATACGGAAGGTTTCGATGTCATCGTCGGCGACGTGAAGACGCTACAGGGGGTCAAGTTTGTGATCTCCCTCGACAGCGATACCCAGTTGCCGCGCGAGTCGGCGCGCGCATTGGTGGGCACGATGGCACACCCGCTGAATCGCCCAATGTACGACGAATCACTCGGCCGGGTGGTCCGAGGCTACACCATCTTGCAGCCGCGGGTCGCCATCACAATGACGAGCGCGCTTCATTCGCGCTTCGCACAGTTGTTTGCAGGCGATCCCGGAATCGATCCTTATACGCGTGCCGTTTCGGATGTGTATCAGGACGTGTTCGGCGAGGGATCGTTTGTCGGCAAGGGTATCTACGACGTCGATGCTTTTCGTCATGCGATAGGTGGCCGGCTGCCCGAAAATCGCATCCTCAGTCACGATTTGCTGGAGGGCTCGTACGCCCGCTCGGGGCTGGTCAGTGACGTGATGCTGTTCGAGGATTTTCCCGCTGCCTACGCGACCGACGTGAGCCGGCGTCGGCGCTGGATGCGGGGCGATTGGCAAATCTTGCCGTGGCTGCGTGCCCGGGTGCCTGACGGGCGCACAGGGCGCGTGAAAAACCCTTTGTCGTGGTTGTCGCAGTGGAAGATCGTGGACAACTTGCGCCGCAGCCTGGTGCCCGTCGCGCTGCTGGTGGTCCTCCTCGTGGGCTGGCTTGCGGCAGATGCAGCCTGGTTCGCCACCTTGTTGGTGTTGGCAATCCTCCTTTTGCCTGGGTTGCTCAATGCCGGCGCCGAGCTGATGCGACGCCCTGTCGAGATGCCGCTTTTCCGCCACACGTACGATTGCAGCACCGCTCTGGGTCGGCAAGTTCTACGGGAAATATTCGCACTCGCTTGCCTGCCTTACGATGCGTTCATCGCCCTGTCTGCGATTGTAAATACCGGTGTGCGCATGCTGTTTACCGGGCGGAAGTTGCTGCAATGGCGCACGGCCAAGGACGCCGAACGCAGCGCCCGCACGGGTTTACCGGCCGCCTACGCCCGGATGTGGATCGTCCCGGTTCTTGCAATAGCCGTGGTGTTTGCCATCGCCTCGCGCAACCCGGGCGCGCTTGCACCCGCTTTGCCCGTGCTGGCGTTGTGGATGCTTGCCCCCGGTCTAACCTGGTGGGTGAGCCAGCCCGTTCCGCCCGAGCACTCCGGTCTTGATGCGAGCGATCTGCTTTTCTTGCGCACGCTTGCCCGGCGCAGCTGGCGCTTTTTCGAGACCTTTGTCGCGGAAGAAGACAATCATTTGCCGCCCGACAACTTTCAAGAGGAGCCGCACCAGGGCGTGGCCCACCGGACCTCTCCTACCAACATCGGTCTCTGCCTGACCGCGAACCTTGCCGCGTATGATTTCGGATATCTTCCTGCGGGTGAATTGGTCGCACGCACCGCGCTGACCTTGCAAACGATGGATCGGTTGCAACGGTACCGCGGCCATTTCTTCAACTGGTACGACACGCGCTCGCTTGAACCGCTCCGGCCGATGTACATCTCCGCGGTTGACAGCGGGAATCTCGCCGGGCACCTGTTCATACTGGCGTCCGGCTTGTGCGAGATGGCAGGCCATCCGATACTGCGCGGCGAAATATTCTCGGGAATCGGTGATACGATTGACGGCATCACGGAGGCGGGACGAGACTGGAAGGCGTTGCTCGCGCAAAGCCAGTCGATGCGCATCGCGCTGCGGACCGTGCCGGCGACCTTGTCAGAAGCACACCTGTTGTTAAATCGACTCGGCGAGTTTGCAAAAGATCTCGCGGTTTTGATTGAGACGCGTCCGACTCAGGAGGATTTGGCCTGGTGGGTGGGCGCATTGGGACGACAGGTGTACGCCGCGCAAGACGAATTGAATCGAATGGCGCCCTGGATTGCGCTCTTGCCGAAGACCCCGCTCGATGATCTGGCAAGCGCGCTGTCGCCGCTTCACGGTGGGCTCACCCTTGGCGACAGCGCCCTGATGAACGAGCACGTGCTGCCCGCGATCGATCGCGCGATCGCGCTGGCCGACGAAGGGCATGCCCTTCTTATCGAGCTGCGCAACGCCGTCGCGTTGGGTTCCGAGCGCGCAGCGCTTCGCCTCGCCGAGCTTCAAACCCTTGCGGACCGGTGCGTGCAATTGTGCGACCAGGATTACGAGTTCCTCTACCTCCGCGATCGTCACTTGCTGGCGATCGGGTACAACGTCGTCGACCATCGCCTCGACGCCGGGTGCTACGATTTGCTGGCCTCCGAAGCGCGGCTAACCAGTTTTGTCGCCATCGCTCAGGGAAAGATTCCGCAGGAACATTGGTTCAGACTGGGCCGCCTTTTGACTTCGGTGGGCGAGCGGCCGTCGCTCTTGTCGTGGAGTGGCTCGATGTTCGAGTACCTCATGCCATTGCTCATCATGCCCACCTGCAACGGTACTATTCTCGACGACACCTATCGGGGCGTGGTCGATAGACAGATAGAGTACGGCCGTGAACACGGCGTGCCCTGGGGCGTTTCCGAATCGGGTTACAACAAGACCGACACGCATCTCACGTATCAGTACCGCGCTTTCGGTGTGCCGGGTCTGGGTTTCAAGCGCGGTCTGGGCAACGATCTTGTTGTTGCGCCCTACGCGAGCGCCATGGCGCTGATGGTGTCGCCTGGGGCCGCCTGCGCCAACCTGCGCCGGATGGCGGAACTCGGTTTTTTGGGAGCCTATGGTTTTTTCGAGGCGGTCGACTACACGCCTGAACGTCTGCCTCGAGGCGTGGACCACGTGACCGTGCGCTCATACATGGCACACCACCAGGCGATGGCGTTTCTTTCGCTCGCCCACGCGCTCTGTGACAAGCCGATGCAGCGTCGCTTCGGGTTGGATCGTGCGTTCCAGGCGACTCAACTGTTGTTGCAAGAACGGGTGCCCAAGACACCACCCATCGATCCCCATCCTGCGGACCTGTCGGTCGGAGAGCCGCTGCTTGATGCGGCTGAAAAATTCCGTGTTTTTACCAGTCCCAGCACGGCCGTACCCGAGGTCCATCTGCTGTCGAACGGCACCTACCACGTGGCGCTCACCAACGCGGGCGGTGGCTACAGCCGTTGGCGCAATCTCGCGGTCACCCGTTGGCGCGAGGATCCGACGCGGGATTGCTGGGGCAGTTTTTGCTACCTGCGCGATGTGGGCAATGGATCGTTCTGGTCAGTGGCGCACCAGCCAACGCTCAAGCGCGCGGACAGTTATGAGGCCATTTATTCGCAAGGCCGGGCCGAGTATCGTCGACGCGACAATGAGATCGACACCCATGTTGAAATCAGCATCTCACCGGAGGATGACATCGAATTGCGCCGAGTGAGCCTCACCAACTTCGGACGGAGTCCCCGAACCATCGAACTGACAAGCTTCGCCGAGGTGGTGTTGGCTCCGCCCGCCGCCGACGCTGCCCATCCTGCGTTCAGCAACTTGTTTGTACAGACCGAGCTCTTGCGCAAGCATCAGGCAATCCTGTGCACCCGTCGGCCCCGATCGGGCGCCGAGCAGCCGCCATGGATGTTCCACCTCATGACAGTCCAGGGTACCGCGGCGGGAACAACATCTTATGAGACCGGACGGGCAGAATTCATTGGACGCGGGCGCTCGGTAGAAGATCCCATTGCGATGCACGCGGCTCGGCTTACCGACAGCGAAGGCGCGGTACTTGATCCGATTGTTGCGATTCGCAACACGGTCGTCATTGCACCCGACGAGACCGTGCGCATCCACATGGTGACCGGAATCTCTGAAACCCGGGCGGGAGCCACCGCGTTGATTGAAAAATACAGCGATCCCCACTCCGCCGATCGGGTGTTCGAGTTGTCATGGACACACAGCCAGGTCCTCTTGCGGCGGCTCGATGCCACCGAGGCCGATACCCAACTTTACGAACGTTTGGCTGGCAATGTTCTTTACGCAAGTCCCAATCTACGCGCGCCGCGAGCCGTGATGGTTCGCAACCGGCGCGGCCAGTCGGCGTTGTGGCCGTATGGTATCTCGGGCGATCTGCCCATTGTGCTTGTGCGCATTGCCGATGGCGAGAACCTGGGATTGTTGCGCCACCTGGTGAAGGCACACGCCTACTGGCGGCAAAAGGGTATGGCCGCCGATCTGGTGATCTGGAACGAGGACGCCTCGGGATACCGACAGGTCTTGCAAGACGACATCATCGCAATGGTCGCGTCATTGAGTGAGAGCAGCTTGCTCGATCGCCCCGGCGGCATCTTCGTGCGCCGAGCCGATCAATTGTCGGAGGAAGACAAGGTGCTGATGCAAACCGCAGCACGTTTGATCGTCAATGATTCGGACGGCTCGCTCGGCGAACAGATGAACCGCCGATCGCTGCCGGACATGCCCCCGCGATTGCTTCGGGGCCGAGAACGGCGTCACACACCCTTCGGCACGGAGGTCGAGCGCGCCGTCCCATCGGGGGCGCCTATCGAACGAACCGATTTATTGATGTGGAATGGCCTTGGAGGGTTCACCCCCGATGGGCGCGAATACGTGATCATCACCACGCCCACCTCGCGCACGCCCGCGCCCTGGGTGAACGTGCTTGCCAACCCCTGGTTCGGCTCGGTGGTCAGTGAAAGCGGCGGCGCGTACACATGGTGCGAGAATGCGCATGGATACCGTCTCACGCCGTGGCACAACGATGCGGTAAGCGACACCAGCGGCGAAGCCTTTTATCTGCGCGACGAGGACGACGGCCAGTTCTGGTCGCCGACCCCACTGCCTGCCGGAGGTGCATCGCCCTACACCACGCGACACGGTTTTGGTTACAGCGTGTTCGAGCACAACGAAGGCGGTATCGAGAGCGAACTTCAAACCTTTGTGGCCATCGATGCGCCGCTGAAGTTCATGACCTTCAAGATTCGCAACCGATCGGGGCGCGGACGCCGGCTGTCTCTGACGGGATTTTTTGAATTGGTACTGGGCTCGAACCGATCGGAGAATCTGCCGCACATTGTTACTGAAATCGCGCAGGGAAGCGGTGCCCTGTTCGCACGCAACGCCTACAGCAGCGAGTTCGCGGAGCGCATTGCCTTTCTCGATTGCAGTGAAAAACAACGCACGGTCAGCGGGGATAGGCTTGAATTTCTGGGGCGCAACGGCAGTGCTGCACGTCCGGCCTGCATGACGCGGGCTCGCCTTTCGAATCGTGTCGGCGCCGGACTCGATCCCTGCCTCGCCATGCAGGCCTCGCTGGATCTGGCAGATGGTCAGGAGCGCGAAATCGTTTTCACTTTCGGCTCCGGGCGCGATCTGGCGGACGCCCGCGCGCTTGTGCGACGGTTCTCCGGCACTGCAGCAGTGCACGTCGCCCTCGACGGTGTGTGGTCTTACTGGAATCGCACCCTCGGGGCTGTCAACGTGCAGACGCCCGATCCTGCGCTCAACCTTCTGGCCAACGGATGGCTGCTCTACCAGGTGCTGGCCTCGCGGATCTGGGGCCGCAGCGGTTTCTATCAATCGGGCGGGGCGTTCGGTTTCCGAGATCAATTGCAGGACGCGATGGCACTCGTTCACACCGAGCCGGCTATCTTGCGCGAGCAAATCTTGCGCTCGGCCTCGCGGCAATTCATCCAGGGCGACGTTCAACATTGGTGGCACCCACCCACGGGACGGGGGGTGCGGACACGAATTTCCGACGACTACCTCTGGCTGCCCCACGCCGTGTGTCGGTACGTCGGCGCAACGGGTGACACCGGCGTGCTGGATGCGACAGTTCACTTCCTTGAGGGTCGGTTCGTCAATCCGGAGGAAGATAGCTACTACGATCTGCCCACCCGATCGGAGAGCCACGGTACGGTTTACGAGCACTGTGTGCGCGCCATTGAGCATGGCCTTAATTTCGGTGAACACGGCTTGCCATTGATGGGCAGCGGCGACTGGAACGACGGCATGAACCTCGTGGGTGATGAGGGAAAGGGCGAAAGCGTTTGGCTGGCGTTTTTTCTCTACGACTTGCTCGTGCGATTCGCCGAGCTCTCACGGTCGCGCAAGGACGACGCGTTTGCCGAGCGATGTCGGGCGCAATCCGTGTTACTGCGCGATAGCATTGAGCAACACGGCTGGGATGGTGAATGGTATCGCCGCGCCTACTTCGACAGTGGCGAGCCACTTGGGTCTGCCAGCAATCCAGAGTGCCAGATCGATTCACTGCCACAAAGTTGGTCCGTACTCTCCGGTGCCGCCGATCCCGATCGATCACGTCAGGCATTGGCCGCACTCGATAGACGGCTCGTGAAACGCGACCTGGGCGTTATCCAGTTGTTTGATCCGCCATTCGATACGTCGGATATGAAACCGGGTTACGTCAGGGGTTATGTGCCAGGGGTGCGCGAGAACGGTGGTCAGTACACCCACGCCGCCGTGTGGGCAGTGATGGCTTTTGCCGCCGCCGGTAACACCGAGCGCGCGTGGGAATTGTTCAATCTCATCAATCCGATCCGGCACGGCGACCGCGCGGCCGGAATCGCAACTTACAAGGTTGAACCGTATGTCGTTGCGGCGGACGTCTACACCAACCCTCAACATGCCGGGCGCGGCGGATGGACGTGGTACACCGGTTCCGCCGGCTGGATGTACCGGTTGGTGATCGAGTCATTGCTCGGGATACATCGAGAAGGAGAGCGCTTGCGAATTGCGCCGCTCATGCCTTCAGACTGGAGCTCGTTCGACGTTCACTATCGCTACCACGACACCAGGTATCACATCCGGGTGCGCAAACGCGATGCCACCGGTGCTGAACCTCAACCCACACGGGTGGTCTGCGATGGCATCGAGCAGCCCGACGCGGCGATTGCTTTGAGCAACGATGGGGGCGAACACCAAGTCGAGGTCGATGTCGACGGCACGAACGGCTAAGCCAGTCCTGCGAGTGGACCTGTACACCATTCGGCCTTGCCAAAGCGAGTGGCCGGGATGTCCATCGCGTTGAGCAACGAGACCAATAAATTGTTGTGTGGTACGCCGGACATGGCGAGAAAACGCCCCGTGCGCAACTTGCCTCCGGCGCGGCCCGCCAAAACATAGGGTGCGTTGAGTCCACTGTGCGCGTTGCCCTTGCCGAGCTCGTTGCACCACAGGATCGCGGTGTGGTCGAGCATGGTCCCGCCTTCTTCCGGTATTTCTTTCATCTTGCCGATGAGGTAAGCGAGTTGTTCGGCATACCACCGGTTGATCCTGGTGAGTTGATCGCGCGCGGTCGCGTCACTGTCACCCTTGTGCGAGATCTCGTGGTGCCCCTCGTTGATTCCCAGCCACGAGAAGCGCGTTTCACCCACCGAATGCGACCATTGCAAGCTGGCGACGCGGGTGAGATCGCAGGCCATTGCCATGACCATCAGATCCGTTTGTAGTTTGCCGACTGCGCCGTAGTTGTCGTTCTTGAGAAAATCGATGGCGGATCCCTGTGTCGGCTTCTTGCATCCGACGCTGCCGACGGGTTCGCGATCGAGGGCCAGTTCGATGTCGCGAATGGCCTGCAGATGCGCCTCGACACGCACTCGGTCGTCGCCTCCCAGCTTGGCGACAAGGCCAGCGTATTCAGATTTCATGCCGTCCAGGATGGTTTTCCGCTGCGCGCGGATGCGCAGTGCACCCGTGGGATCGTCGCCGAGTGCCGAGAAGATTCGCGCGAACGCCTGGTAGGGGCTGTTTTCCGGCGGCAAGGGCGCGTTGTTGCCGAGATAGGACATCCGCGTCCACACGCTGGTTGGCGTGTTCCCGGGCGGTCCGAGTCCCACGCCGACGCCGAGCTCAAGCGAGCGGAACTTGGTGCCCGCGCCAATGTTCTTTGCGATTTCTTGATCGACCGAAATGCCACCATAACGCGCGCCATCATCAGCCAGAATCTGGCGCACCAGCAGCAGGTCGGCGTCAAACAGCGACCGGTCCGCTTCGGGCTGATCGCCGCGGATGGTCAGC
>JAYUPZ010000663.1:0-5452 GCA_043759805.1 Myxococcales bacterium
TATCGCCGGTCAGTCGGTCTACATGGCGCGCGAGAAGATGGGCCGTCGCCTTTCCATCGAACATCCGGTCGAGGCCGACGTGGTGATTCCGGTGCCGGATTCGGGCATGGCGGCAGCGATTGGTTACGCTCGCGAAAGTGGTATTGCGTTTGGTCAGGGCTTGATGCGTTCACACTACGTGGGCCGCACGTTCATTGAACCGTCGCAGTCGATTCGCAATTTTGGCGTGAAGCTCAAGCTTTCGCCGGTACACGAGGTGCTTGCCGGCAAGCGGGTGGTCGTGGTTGACGATTCAATCGTGCGCGGCACGACCTCGCGCAAGATCATTGGATTGATTCGTGCTGCCGGCGCCAAGGAGATCCACCTGCGCATCAGCTCGCCGCCGACGGTGGGTCCGTGTCACTACGGCATCGACACGCCAAGCCGCGAAGAACTCATCGCCTCATCACACAGCGTGGACGAGATCCGCCGCTTCGTCGGCGCCGATTCCCTGGGTTATCTGTCCGTTGAAGGCCTTCACGCGGTCCTCGGTGGCCTCGCCGGCAGCGACCCGGGCAACGGCCTGTGCGACGCTTGCTTTACGGGCAACTACCCGATTCCGCTGGTACCGCCATCACGTTTGCGCCAGTTGCGGTTGATCAGCGACGAAGGCCGTTAGAAAAAAGGCAACGGAGTTGCCATTATTCATGGCAAAATGGCAACGTGATTGCCAGAACGCTCAGTCTGCCAGTAGGGAGTTTTTTCCTTTTTGGTCCGCGGGGTACCGGGAAATCGACCTGGGTTGCCTCCTCATTGCGCGATGCATTGTCAATCGATCTCTTGAAGGAGTCGACGTTTTCCGAACTCGCGGGTCACGCAGATCGTATGGAGGCACTCGCAGACGCCAGGTCTGTTTCCACAATTGTTATCGACGAAGTCCAAAAGCTTCCAGGGCTCCTCGACGAAGTGCATCGCCTGATCGAAAAGCGAAAGTTCAAGTTCGTCCTGACGGGTTCAAGCGCGCGTAAACTTAGAAGAGGGGCTGCCAATTTGTTGGCCGGTCGAGCAAGGACCTTGACGATGCATCCCTTCACGGCGAGTGAGCTCGGAAAGGCATTTGATCTGCAGCGCGCTATTCGGTACGGGATGCTTCCAACGGTTTGGATGCAAAAGGATGCCGGTCCGTACTTGCGTGGATACGTGGGGACCTATCTTCGGGAAGAAGTTCAACAAGAAGCCCTCGTTCGAAATATTGCGGGCTTCAATCGTTTTTTGGAGGCGGCGAGCTTTTCGCAAGCGTCCGTCTTGAACGTTGTCAAGGTAGCCGCCGACTGCGGCATCAATCGCAAGACTGTTGAGAATCATTTCGACCTATTGGAAGACCTTTTGCTTGCCACTCGGTTGCCGGTTTTTCGTCGCAAGGTAACTCGGAAGCTGACCACGCACCCCAAGTTCTTCTTCTTCGATGCGGGGGTTTATCGCGCCGTGCGTCCGCGTGGACCGCTTGATATCGACGCAGAAATCGACGGTGCCGCGATCGAAACGTTGTTGTTCCAGTCTTTGCGTGCCGAGAATGCCAACCACGATCTCGGCTATGAAATGTATTACTGGCGTACTGCAGCCGATGTCGAGGTCGATTTTGTTCTTTATGGCGAACGTGGTCTTCATGCGTTTGAGATCACTCGGTCGTCGATCTTCCGCGAGTCGGATTTGGATGGGTTACGGTTGTTCTGTTCCGATTATCCGTCCGCGCGTGGTCATCTGTTTTACGGCGGTGACAAGAACTACCGATTCGGCTCGATCGACGTGCGCCCGCTTGCAGAGGGGTTGCCGGGATTGGCAGAGATCCTGGAATGACTAGGCGATAGTGTTGGATACATTTTGGGTATCGATGACTATAGTGCTCCAGTAACCGTTGCACATGTGCAACTGCGAAGGTTGGAGACCGGTGGGTGCCGACAATCCCGACGGGATTCCAGATGGCTTTTGCATTCAGACTGTAGTGTTCCAGAAACCGTCGCGCCCCAACTGTTTGTGCAAGCCGAAAGATTTTTCAAATTGAAAAAGTGCGTAGAAGCGAAAGCGATGCCATCGCGAACCGTGTCACGGCAAGTATGGCTGATTAGACGATGACATCAAATGAATATCTGTTGTCGCTGATCAATCGCTATGAGGACCACGCCTGGGGGGTAGGCGCATCTGACGTAGTGCCTATGTCCTATTCGGCCCTCCGCGATCACCGCGGGTAATCCAGTGTAAACGTATGCGTGGCCTACATGTCGGCAAGGCAAATTGCCTTGACCTTTGCTCGGTGGCGTTCTTACGATTGTTTACCGCTTGCCACGCGGAGTTTACGTGGCACCAACATTCGCCGGAGATAATGAATGAATACGCGATCCTTTGCCCGCAGCACCCTCGTTGCATTGACCCTTGTATCGGCCACTGTACTCTACGCCTGCGGCGGCGGATCGGACGGAGGCAAGAACGGCGGAAATTCCAGTGGTGGCGGCAGCACGGGTGAGGGCGGCAGCGCAGCGGGCGGTGGCGCTGGTGACGGATCGGGTGGTTCGGCGGCTGGCAACGACGGGCAGGGTGGGACACCAGCAACCGGTGGTACGAAAGCCACAGGCGGAACTTCCGCAGGTACCGGTGGAACACCCACTGGCACAGGCGGAACCCCGGCAGGCACAGGCGGTACACCTTCCGCGAACGCTCCCATTTGTCCGGTCGCAGGCAACTGCAAATTGTTGGCCGTGGGTGACGCACTCGCCGCTGGCGTTGGAGCGCCTCCCGGATATCTGCAATTGGTGGCGACCCACATCAAGAAGAAGAAAACGGGTTTTGAATGGGTGGGTTCCAAGGGAACGGGCGCCAACAAACACGAAGGCGTGGACAAGCAGCTGTCGTCCGCTCTGGTTGGTACGATTGAAGCCATCATCACCGCAACCATGCCGAACATCGTCGTGCTGAACACCGGCAGCGAAGATGCACAACAAAGCATGCAGGTCGGCCTCGGCGCACGTGTGAAGCAAATCATCGAGAAAATTCGCGCCGCTCGACCAGGAACCTATGTTTTGGTTACGGGACTTTCGCGGACGCCGGACACGTCGCAATACAACAGCCAAATCAAACTCCCCCTCCCCCAATACACCTCATCCGCATTTACGACTCGCGCCTTCGCCGGTGAGAAAGAGATTGAGGCGATGGTCGACGGATTGGCAGATCCGCGCGTTCGGTTCATTCGCTTTAACTTCGCGCCACAATACGCCTCCGGAGCCGCTGGCAAATCTGGGCCTGTCTCGGGCAACTACTTCTCAAGCGGCTACTACCCCAATGCGGCCGGCTACACCAACATGTCCAACTTCGGCATCGGGGTCGCACTGACCCCGCTCATTCACCACTAGCCCGCGCTCCGATTACGACGCGGCGGTTCCCGATGGGACTGTCCGCGTCGGTGTTTGATTGCTCTGAGTGATTCGTGGACTCGCGTTTCAGGTCGCTTGTAAATTTTCGCCAGCGAATTGTCAGGGTTAATACCCTTCGTACGGCAGATCGATTCGTGGCACCGCCAAACGCTTGACATCCGATCCCGGCAATGATGGATTCACCGCCATGAACGCGAAATCGGACAACAATGCTATCAACGCCAAGCGCCTGTTTTTGGCGGGATTCATGGCGATTCTCGCAACCGCCGTTGGCTTTGCGGTTCGCGGTGGCATTCTCGCTGACTGGGGCGCTCAATTCGGGTTCTCGGGCGTTCAACTCGGTGCCATTGGCGGTGCAGGCTTCTCCGGATTCTGCTTCGGCATCATCATCGGCGGCATCGTTGTCGACAAACTTGGCTACGGCAAGATCGTCGCGCTCGCCTTTCTGATGCATGTTTTATCCGCGGTTGTGACCTTTCAGGCGACCGAAGGACAGGCACAGGATGTTGCCTACAAGTTCTTGTTCTGGGGCACGTTCATGTTCGCCTTCGGCAACGGCTCGCTTGAGGCTGTCGCCAACCCACTTGTCGCCACGATTTTCCCCGAGAAGCGGACGCACTACCTCAACATCCTTCACGCTGCGTGGCCGTTGGGCCTTGTCGCTGGTGGACTCATCGGTTGGACCATGGGTGGCGTTTTCTCCTGGAAGATTCAGCTTGGCTTGTTCCTTGTGCCGACACTCCTTTACGGCGTGATGTTCGTTGGACAAAAGATGCCCAAGTCCGAGGCTTCGCAAAAGGGCCTCAGCATGGGCGAGATGTTCAAGGACGTGGGCCTTGGTGGCGGACTCATCGCCTGCGCGTTGTTGGCGCTGTTTTTCGGCGGCGCCGTTGGTCTTCCCCCGGCTGCGGCTTACGGCCTGGCCGGCGCGTTGTTGGTTGCCGTGGGCGTCATCACCAAGTTTTCAACCGGTTCCTGGTTGATGTTCGTGCTCTTTGTTGTGCACGCGATGGTCGGCTCGGTCGAGCTCGGAACCGACGGCTGGATTCAGAACATCACGGGCAACATCCTCACGCCTGCCCAGGGCAAGATCCTCTTCGTCTTTACTTCCATCGTGATGTTTAGCCTTCGTTTCACGGCTGACTTCATCGAGCGCAAGTTGAAGCTGTCGCCCATCGGCATCTTGCTGGTTTGCTCGGTGCTGGCTTGTGTAGGCCTTAACCTGGTAAGCCGTATCGATACCTTTGGTGGCGCCTTCCTCGCGCTCACGGTTTATGCCCTCGGCAAGACCTTCTTCTGGCCAACGATGTTAGCCGTGGTCGGTGACCGCTTCCCGGCCTCGGGCGCAATCGCCATGAGCATCATGGGCGGAGTCGGCATGATGTCGGCCGGCATGTTGGGTTCACCCGGTCTCGGGTACGCCAAGGATCGCTTTGCGGGCGAGGCACTCGCACAAAAAGACGCCGCCTTGCACAGTCAATACAAGGCCGAGACCCCAAGCTCATTCCTGTTCTTCTCCGAGGTTTTCGGCATCGACGGCAAGAAACTTGGCGCGGTTCAAGGCAAGTTGGCCGAGGCACGTGCCGAGGCGAGCAAGGCCGGAAACGAAGATCCGCAGGCCGCGTTCGCCAAGTTGAGCGCCGAGGAAAATACGGTTTATGGCGCGAGCATTGAGGGCGATCGGCGCACCCTCGTGGCCGACTCGTTCATTCCGGCGATGATGGCGGGGATTTACCTTTTGCTGTTCATCTACTTCAAGGCGATCGGTGGCTACAAAACCGTATCGATCGCCCACAGCTCGAAGCCGGTTGATTCGCCGACGGCCGTGCCCTAGCCGGGACGCTTTCATCGCTTCCCCAAAGGCGTTTTGCTGCTACGATGCGCCTCGCCATGGAAATCGGACCGCTGCGCGACCGCATCGTCAAACTCGGAGAAAGACTGACCATTCTTCGAGGTTTTCTTTGACGTCGAAGGCAAAGAAAAGCGGATAGCCGAGATCGAAGACCGCGCCGGCGCGCAAAGCTTCTGGGATGACCAGGAAAAGGCGC
>JAYUPZ010000664.1:0-2559 GCA_043759805.1 Myxococcales bacterium
TCATCGGAATCTGCAATCTCAGCCACAACGCCGGACGTTCCGAGCTCGACCGGGATGGCTCGCGCAAGCAACGTCAACAAACCCGAGATGGCCATGACGGCTGTGGAGCGGGCCACCCTGAGCCGCCGGTCGGAACCGCCTCTCACGAGCAAACCACCGAGGTTTCGGGTCAGGTGATCGGCAAGCCGCGCACCAGCGTCGAGTACTTCGTTAACGTAAACATGGCCGACCGTCATCAACATGCCTTGTTCGAGCGCTGTCAGGAGCTCGGACAGGCGATTCGTGGCACCTTGGAGGTCGGCGACCAAACCGACCATGTCGTCAGCTGAAAGGCCAGCGTCCGTCAGTGAACCCAATACACGCGCGTTCTCTGGCGCCGCGGCAACGGTGGCGCGTGCAAGGCGAAACACCGGACCAAGTTCCGCGATCGAAACGGCCAGCGACTGATAGCCGAGAGAAAGAGGCATCAGAAGATTTCTGAACTCGGCAAATACGGAAACTGAGGCCTCGGCGGTCAACGCGCCGGATGGCAAAACGCGAGTCGAGCGAATGTCGTCGAGTCGTCGACTCACGAGCGCCGCCAGACGCTCGAGGTTTTCAAGATCGGACGTCTCGAACCTTCTGGGTCGCGTATCGATCACACATAGCGAACCCACAACGTGTCCGGCGGTGGAAATTGGAAAGCCAAGATAGGCTTGGATGCCGTAGCGCTTGACCAGATCCTGGGGAACGCGTTTGTCCGAAGCCGCATCATTAACCTCGAAGGCCGCGCCATCGCGCACGACAAACTGACAGAATGAAACGTCTCGATCGGTTGCTCGCGCAGTTTTCAAATCGTCTGGCAAACCATAGTGCGCTTTGAAAAACTGAATGTTTTCCAATACCAGCGAAACGAGCGCAATTGGACAGCCGAGCTCGCGCGCCGCCTCCGTGACCAGCTTTTGTAGATCTTCGTCCTCCGACTCGAGAAGATGGGCCGGAGCCAGCCAGTTCAGGTGTTTGGGCGCCTTCCCCAGCGCATCGACTCGGTCCAGAGATTCCAACTTCGATCTGCATCGGTCGAAAGTGGCTCCATCTTAAGATTCCCCCGGTGCGGCAATTTGAACAGCTCGATCTCCTTTTGAGTACGCCACCGGCGATATGGAAGCCCTCCACAGGATGTGAACCGATCTGTTACGATGGGGTGACTTCATGTATCGGAGGCTCACGATGACTTGTCACCTAGCAAAACCGGCCTGGCTCGTCGGTGCGGTTTTTAGCGCAAGTGTTGCCGCGTGCTCGGGCTCGATCGCCGGCCCGTCCGGAGACGACGTCCCCGGCCAGGGCGGTGCAGCCGGAAACGGACAAACCGGCGGTACGACCGGCAGCGTCGGTGAGAATCCCAATGAATGGCTCAAGGAGGGCGATCCCAACGCTGCTTCGGATATGCCGCTACGCCTCATCACGCGGCAAGAGTATGACAACACAATAGCCCTCATATTTACCGATGAATACGGCGTGATCGCGCCCGGATTGACTCCGGGAAAGGTCTTGCCCGGTGAAACGGTGGATCTGTCGGGTTTTCTTTCGGTCGGCGAAATCAGTGAGATCCACGTCCTGCGCCAGGGTGAAGCCGCCGCGACGGTAACCAACGCCCTTCTTCCGAACCTCAACAAGCTGGTGGGGTGTGACCTGGCTAAGGTGGCGGACGATGCGGGATGCATCCGTGCCTTCCTACCCGCGTTCGGTGAACTTCTGTATCGGCGTCCCCTGACTTCAGGCGAGATCACGCAGCACCTCGCTTTCTACGACGAAGAACGCAAGGTACTGGGTCAGCTTGCGCCGGCCGCTGCCATGGCCCTCATCGAAACCATGTTGCAGTCGCCCCACTTTCAATACCGGTGGGAGCAAGGATGGCAGGTCCCGGAGCGCAAGGGCAACGTCGTACGTTTGAATAGCTACCAGGTGGCTTCTCGCCTCGCCTTTTTCCTCTGGGGTTCGGGTCCGGACCGCGCTTTACTCAACCTCGCCAAAACTGGCCGACTTTCAACACCTTCGGAAATAATCGAGCAAGCAACGGCAATGCTCGCAAGCCCCCGCGCTGTCAGTGCCAGCAATTCGTTTCACAGCCAGTGGCTTGGCCTCGCAAAACTCGACACGATGTCGAAGGACGAGAACCGCTTTCCAAAGTGGAATGCTGCCCTCGGCATCGCGCTTCGGCGCGAGATCGAGATCTTCGCGCAAAAGACCCTCCTTGAGGGAGATGGCGACCTCACCTCGCTCTTGACGGAGCCGTCGACATACTTGAATCAAAGTTTGGCTGGCATATACGGCATCAGTGGTATTACCGGCACCGAGTTCCGCAAGACCGATCTGAATCCGGCGCAACGCGCGGGTCTATTGACGATGCCCGGTCTCATGGCGGCATCGGCCGATGCAAGTGTTGCGAATCCATTTCGTCGCGGAAAACTCGTACTCGACAAGATCCTCTGCCAATCGCTTGAGCCTCCGGCAGTCATTCCCGAGCCGCCCGCGTTCGATCCGACGGATCCCCGTTCAGAACGCGAGGTGTTGCAGGAC
>JAYUPZ010000665.1:0-5444 GCA_043759805.1 Myxococcales bacterium
GACGATCTTTCAAGCACCAGGGAGGCTGAGATCCTTTCGAGCCGGTTGTTTGCGGATGAAGGCGTCGGATCGGATGGGCATCCCGTCGACCGAGTCTGCGGGTACATTCACGAACACTATCGGGAACGGATCCCGCTGGAACGCGCCGCTCAGGAAGCCGCCATGAGCGTCTCCGCCTTTTGCCGCTTCTTCAAACGCACCACAGGGAAAACTTTCTCTCGATACGTCAATGAATTGCGTATCGGCAGTGCATGCCGACTGCTGGTGGAGACCGAGCAGAATATTGCTCAAATAGCGCAAGATTCAGGTTTTTCCAACCTGTCTCATTTCAATCAGGCGTTTTTGTCCTGGAAAAAATTGCGCCCGAGCGAATACCGCCGGGTATTTCTTGAGCGCGCCGCTGGGGGATGAATCCGAATCCGGATCCGAATCTTGACCTACAGTCAGTTCGAGCCGCACAGAAAGACCAACCCGAATTCATCGGAGTTATTGGACTCACACGCCCTGTTCACACACGAGTCCGACAGACACTGTGAATCCTCGGTGCAGGCCGCGCCGGTCTTCGACCTCGCTGCACAGGTTTCGTCCACGCCACAATAGTGGGTATCAATGCATTCCTCGTCGTTACGACAGGGCGCACGCAGACCGCCTTTCATCGCACATTGTGCAGCGCCGTCGCAAAAGGCGCCATCGACGCACCTCTCCTCGAAGGCAAACCCTTTGCAAGACTCGCCGACTTTCAGCAGAGCAACGCAGGTGTTTGTGTCCGACGAACATGTCAATGCGTCGCTCCTGTAACACAAATAACCAACCGCCGGAATGTCACCTTCGGGTTGTCTGTTCCACGTCAGGTTGCCCTCTACCGACCCAACGCAGGGATCGCTGCCAAGCTTGCCTCGAAGCGTGACTTGACACTTTTGAATCGTTTCACCGCCCGTGGATTGTGTTGCGCATTCTACCTTGCCCATCGGCGAAGGTGCGCAATCGTCGTTGTCGGAACAGGTTTCGCCGGGCTTTTTCGTCCCCGGGCTGGCGTAGGCGAGATTACAGGATGGCGCAACCGTATCGAATTCCAGGCCGCATATTGTGTCACCCGCCTTCTTCAACTGGGCAATGCAGTTTCCCGCTGCCTTTCCGTCGTATCCGCTCTTCGGCGAAAAGGCACTGTACACAGCCCGACAACTTGCGCCGTCCGTGGGCAACCCCGCGGCCTTGCAGCAACCTGAGAATTCGGCACAAAGTTTGCTGATAAACTCGGAGGAAGAACTGATTGGGCTGCCCGAATTGATGGCACCGCCGTCCGGAGAAGCCGATCCCGAGGCGGGATCATCCGAGCAGGCCGAGAAGAGGAGCGCCGCCGCCATCAAGTTTCTAGCCCAGATAGTTCCAAATTCGCTGATGTTCTTCATCGATTGATTCCTCAAGTTATTACCGCGTCTCGGACGCGCGGGGAGACAAACAAATTCAGACAAAAAAATTCATTTCGCGAAACCGAGGATCGTCCAAACGGTGTTTGGCGGACTGCTTACGGAAATATCCCGCGTTCCCTGTACGTGGCTGCGATCCGCTCAAGCGCAATACACATGGCTGCCGTGCGTAGGTCCGTCTTCCGTCGGCTCGCGTATTCTGTCACCGCCAGGTACGTGCGACGCATGCGCTTGCTGAGCCGTTCCTCAACCTCTTCCAGATCCCAGGATTCAGCCCGTCGGTTTTGCAGCCATTCGTAATAGCTGACGATGACGCCGCCCGAATTTGCGAGAATATCCGGCAGCACGTCGATTTGTCGTTCTGCAAGGATCGCCTCGGCCCCAAGATCGGTTGGCCCGTTGGCGGCCTCGACCACCACCTTGCAGCGCATGTCGCGTGCTTCCGTATCACCAATTTCCAGTTCCAGCGCCGCAGGAATTAAAATATCGGTTTGCACCGAAAAGAAATCCTTGCGCGAGATCTCCTGACAGCCCGAATAGCCCATCACCGAGCCGGTTTGGCGCACGTGCTCGGCAAGTCGGAACGGGTTGATGCCGTCCGGATCGTAAAGGTAGCCCTTGTAGTCGCCGGTCGCAACGAGCGACGCGCCCGAGCGCGCCAGGATCTTCGCCGTATTCGATCCGACGTTGCCAAAGCCCTGCACGGTGAACGTTGCACCGTTGAGATCAAAGCGCCGGTCGCGTGCCCATTCGTGGATACAATGAACCACCCCTTGGCCTGTTGCCGCCTCGCGACCCCGTGAACCACCGACCGCCAGCGGCTTTCCCGTCACGACTGCACGGTTGATGTGGCGTTCGTTGGATGAGCCGAGGCTGAGATACGTATCCATCATCCACGCCATGGTTTGCGCATTCGTGCCCATGTCGGGTGCCGGTATGTCGTGGTTGGGGCCGATGTTGTTGCCAAGCTCAAACGTAAAACGGCGCGTGATACGTTCGAGTTCACCCTTCGAGAACTCACCGGGATCGAACTTGATACCGCCCTTGCCGCCTCCAAAAGGCAGATCGTGTAGCGCGCACTTGAACGTCATCCAGGAGGCCAGAGCCTTGACCTCGTCGAGATGGACCTGTGGATGGTAGCGAATGCCACCCTTGTAGGGCCCCAGCGCATTGTTATGCTGGACGCGGTAGCCCTTGAACATTCGATACTCGCCGCTGTCCATGCGGACAGGGAAGTTCACGATGAGTTCACTCTTCGGTTGAGAGAGTGATTCGCGAACCGATTGTTCCAGGCCGCAAAAGCCGGCAGCCTTCTGAAACTGCTCGGCTGCAACCTGGTAGGGATTGGACTTCGGGGCAGAGGTGGCCGTCGAATTGGCGGCCTCTTCCGATGCTTGAGTGGCCATGCTGTATCCATGAGGGTACCATGCTCCCGCAATGACGGAACTTTCCGCGATCTCGACTCCCCTATCTCCTCGCCTGGAAGGGCGCGCTCGCCAGCTTTTGTTGCAGGCTGTAGCCGAGTGTCGTACCGCATGGCGGTCCACCGGCGAAATCATGGCTCGCTTTACGCGCCAGAATCGCAGCCTGCCTGCGTTCCTCCGTCGCCGAGTGGTCGAAGATGTCTACGGCATGATCCGCATGGATCGTCGCCTAGAGGCTATCACCGACTCCCTGGTCGCGCGGCGTAAGGGCCCGAAGCGGGAAATGGCTCCCGAGGAGCGGGATGCAGTTCGACTGGCGGTTTTCGAGTTGCTGGTGGGTGGTGCGTCTACACCTGGACTTGCGGAATTAAACCGGGCACTTGGCCCCGGCTTTTCGGCCCGACCCGAATGGGTGCTCGATCCCGAAGCGGGTATGCAACGCGCGTCCGGGGCAGCTCGCCTCGGTATCACCCATTCCTTCCCGACCTGGATGGTCGAGCGGTTGCAATCGGATCTGGGCGAGCCCCTGACCGAAAAAGTTTTGGAATCACTCAACAGCCGTGCGCCGGTGTGTTTGTTGACCAACACCGGTCGCATTGATCGCGACGCGCTCATCGCCCGGCTCGGACTCGATGGCGTGATTGCAAAACCGTCGCCGCTATCGCCTCTCGGTTTGCAACTGCAGGGACATGCCAACGTTTTTGGGTTCCCGGCTTTCGAGGAAGGCCTCTTTGACGTCATGGACGAAGGGAGTCAGCTTGTTGCCGCGCTCGTGGATGCTCGGCCCGAGATGCACGTTCTCGATGCGTGCGCCGGTGCCGGTGGCAAAACCCTTGCGATGGCGATCGCGATGCAAGGTCGCGGTCGCATTCTGTCGATGGACACCGCTGCAAAGAAGCTTGAAGAGTTGCGAACCCGTGTGCGACGAATGGGATTCTCGAACGTGGTTGCGCGTCCGATCAACCAAAGCGGCGCCCAGCTACCAGACGAGGCGCGGCCAGGCGTTTGGGATCGGGTGCTCGTTGATGCGCCTTGCACCGCACTTGGAACATTGCGCCGACATCCCGAACTGCGCTACGTCGTCGAACCCGAAACCGTGCGTGCGGCTTCAAATCTGCAACTGGGATTGCTGGCAACCTATGCCCCGATGGTGGCACCGGGGGGACGCCTCGTCTACGCAACTTGCACGTTCTTTGCGGAGGAAAACGAAACTGTGGTGGAACGGTTTCTACGCGACCGGAACGACTATGAACCGGTGAGCATTGCGCGGGTGCTTGGCGAGGCGTTCGCCCACAAACTTGGCGGGGAACCAACCTTGCGGCTTTATCCGCACCTCCACGGCACCGACGGATTTTTCGCAACCGTACTGCAGCGAAAAACGTAACGATACCGAAACCACAGTAGCGACCCCGAAACGACAGTGGCGACCCGGGAGTATGCGTCACACCCAACCCCATCACCACACGCCTACTCTCGCGTCGCCACCTTGACCCCTTCCACCCATCCAACCCCAGCTTCCCGCCACCAAAGTCTCCACCCCGACCCGCCACCCAATCCCCGAAGCCATATAAATCGTACGTGAGACTTTGCAGCGTGGGAAGAAGATTTTCGTTAACTCGAAGTAACTTTTAATGCACGAAAAAATGATCGTACGGGCCCATACCAAACGGGTCGAGTTCGTCACCCTTCAAGGGTGACACACGCCAAATTTGCGCGATCAGAACTGCCACTCGGCGCCGACGCTGAGATCCAGCGAGGCAACGGTGCGCGAAGATCCGGCACTCACAAAGCCGATGCCCGTGGCGAGTTCGATACCGAACCCGAGCCAGTCGTAGAGAAAATATTTCCCTCCGACCGCGGGGCGAGCGAGTAATCCGGCGGTGTTTTCACCTTGGCCGGGAAACAGGTACACGACGCCCGCCGAAAGCTTGGCATAGGGAACCACAGGAATGTTCATGCGCAATCGATACGCAATACCGGCCAGCACATCGGCAGAGGTACCACAGCTCGAGCACATGGCAGCGCCCGGGGACGCTGGCTCGCCGTCGACAACGCCCGTATGGATGTCCAGCCAAACGCTGCCTGAGAGTTGGTAGCCGTAGTTCAGATGCAGGCGCATACCGCCAATTGCGGATCCCGACGCAGCCGAAAGTCCTCCGGACAACGAAAGGTGGTTTTCCTTTACGAACGGATGGGGTCCGCGAAGGATGTCTTCGGCGCGCGCCTCGGGTCCCGTCAAACAAAGGAAAAGTGAGGCTGCGATCACCAGGAATGGGGCACGTTGTTTGGTGCGCACATCGCCAGACTAGCAGGTTGTTCTTTGCGTGCGCTTCCGCAGAATGGCGCGGTTTGTGGCAAGATGCGGCCCGATGCTGCGTTCGCGTTTTCTCGGCAGGATGATGCCGATCGTTTGCCTGTTGGTGGCTCTTGCCACTGCGATTGGCTGTGCTGGTCCCCATCAACGCGGAAAATTCATTGGTAGCGCGGGCGCTGTGCTTGCCGCTTCGGGCGGAACGGCATGGGCCGTGGGTGAACGTACCGATCGCGACGCGATGGTGACTCCGGGGGTTGTGGGTGTGGTGGCCGGAGTCGC
>JAYUPZ010000666.1:0-11518 GCA_043759805.1 Myxococcales bacterium
CACGCAAGCGACGCGAGATCGAGTGCCGCCGAACCCAAACGGCGTGGACCATGCGTTTGTTTCATGCACGCCACCCATTCGGCGACGTTCGCCGTTGGATCGTCTGGGACGCTCGGAAAGCCGGTGGCGATCAACGCGCGGCCAAGCGTGTCTTCGGTGGAAACAGAAATCGCAACACCATTGCGGGTCGCCCCGACGCCGACCGTCCCCGAGAACGTCCAGCCCAGCACCGGCGCCACGATCGCACCAACTGCGGGAACGCCGTTGACCATAAGTCCCAATTCAACCGCGAAGAAGGGTAAGCCGTGCGCGAAGTTCATCGTGCCGTCAAGGGGATCGACATACCAGACACACTCGCCATTCGTATCACCAATCGCTGCGCCCTCTTCACCCACGATTGCGTGGGTAGGAAACGCCGAACGCAAGCGCGTAACCACCAGTTCTTCTGCGCGACGATCGTATTCCGTGACGATGTCGTTGTGCGCGGCCTTGGTCTTCGATGCCGGCCGACTTTGCCAGCCCGACAGAAGCAGCGCACCTGCCTCTTCGGCGATGCCCACCGCAATCCCGCGAATGCGCTCTTGCTCGCCGAGCGTCATTTTGTCTTCTCGAAGCGCGCCTTCTTCGGATCCCGCCGATACACCAGGATGGCCCCACCCATGATTTGGGCGAGCAACGCGCCCGGAATCGTTGCCAGCTGTTCGGCGACCTCAAAACGCGACAGGGGACATTCGCTGTTCACCTTGACCTTGACGAGCTCGTGCACGGAAAGGGCGCCACCGACCTGCTTGAGCACGGCCTCGTTGACGCCCAGCTTGCCGATTTGTACCACAGCCGACAGGGCATGCCCGGATGCCCGCAGTCGTTTGCGCAGATCCGTTGCGGGCATCAAGTTCTTGGTTTTCTCGGACCGGATGGACGTCACGAGGGACGGTTAGCATGGGCGCCCAGGCGCTGCTATCCTCGGCTTCCGGTTTTCCACGTCTCCACCACCCTTTAGACCCACACTTTAGAGTAGAAGGACCCCCTACCATGGCATTCGAGCTTCCCGCACTTCCCTGGGCCAAAGACGCCCTCGCCCCTCACATCAGCGCTGAGACCATCGAGTTTCACCACGGCAAACACCACAACGCCTACGTCACGAACCTGAACAACCTGACCAAGGACAAGCCCGAGGCCAGCAAGTCCCTTGAAGATCTCATCAAGACCAGCGAAGGCGGCATCTTCAACAACGCCGCGCAGATCTGGAACCACACGTTTTACTGGAACTCGATGAAGCCCAACGGTGGTGGGCAGCCAACCGGCGCCCTGCTTGAGGCCATCAACCGGGACTTTGGCTCAGTCGACAAGCTCCTCGCTGAATTCAGCGAAGCCGCCAAGACACAGTTCGGCTCGGGCTGGGCCTGGTTGGTTTCAGATGGTGGCAAGTTGAAGGTGACAAAGACCGGCAACGCGGATTGCCCGTTGCGCACCGGACAGACGCCGCTTTTGACCTGCGATGTTTGGGAGCATGCGTACTACATTGACTTCCGCAACGCTCGACCCACCTACATCGAGACCTTCGTGAAGCATCTCATCAACTGGGACTTCGCCGCGAAAAACCTCGGCTAGTTCCGATCGGCGCCTTGCAGACGGCAGCGGTGGTGTAGACCTCGCTGCCGTTTTGCTTTTCGAAGGTCAATCTGGAATGACGATCTTTGACGCGTCATAAATTGCCTTCGGGCGCTCTACCTTCATTGATTCGAGTTCCTGGGCAACGGCAGTGGCGATCAGGGCATTGCGGTACCACTTGCGATCGGCTGGCACGATATGCCACGGCGCGGTCTTGGTCGAGCAGCGTTGCAGAACGTCCTCGTAGGCCGCCATGTAAGCGTTCCACAACGCCCGATCCTCGAGATCGCCCGGGCGAAACTTGTAATGTTTGCGATCATCGGAAAGGCGCTCTTGCAAGCGCACCTTTTGTTCCTCTCGGCTGATGTGCAGAAAAAACTTGAGTACGCGGTAGCCCATGTCGTTGGCAAGTTGTTCAAATGCGTTGATCTGATCAAATCGGGGCTGCCAGACGGGTTCGGGTGCGAGCTTGCGGACCCGTACCACAAGGACATCCTCGTAATGTGAGCGATTGAAGACGCCGATGTTTCCGTAGCGCGGGAACTTCTTGTGGATGCGCCACAGGAAATCGTGGTCCAACTCTTCCTCGGAGGGACGCGCAAACGAGGCGACCTCAAGCCCCACCGGATTAACGTCCGCGAATACCGAACGAATGGTGCCGTCCTTGCCGCTTGTATCCATGCCTTGCAGCACCACGAGCAATGCCTTTCTGTCCTCGGCGTACATCAAGGTTTGCAACTCGGCGATGCGGGCGGCGTCCTCTGCGAGGGTCCGCAGCGCCTCTTCCTTATTGAGTCCCTCTGTCGAGCCGGGATCGATCTCTGACAGTTTCACGGGCCTGTCGGGCTTGACGGCAATGGGAAGTGGCGCGTGCGGGGTCTTCGGCATAACGACATTCTATCAGTGATCCCGCGGGTTTCTGACGACGACGTGCCGCGCTTTTCAGCATCCTTGACAGCGGCCGCGACGTCGCGCATCTTGCGAATGAGCGTTTTGCTCACAAATGTTCACAACCGAGCGTCAGCAAAATATCGTCGCCCTGCTGGAGAAAAAGCGACGGCTTTCGAACGCCGAGCTTCTGGCAAGCCTTGAAATATCGTCGGCCACCCTGCGTCGTGACCTCGCAGAGCTTGAGGGGATCGGGCGCGTGGTTCGCTTTCACGGGGGTGCGGCGCATCCGGCCTACCTGCAGGGCGAGCCGACCCACGAGGAAAAGAGCAAGGCATCGCGGTCGGAGAAACGCGCGATCGCGGCGGCAACCGCAGCACGAATTCCTGACAAGGCCACGGTCTTTCTCGATTCGGGAACCACGTGCCTTGAGGTCGGCCGGGCCCTCATGAGTCGAGGTGATCTCACAATCCTCGCGAACTCGATCGCGTTTGCACAAATGGCGCGACAGGCAGCAGCGCGTGTGATCTGCCTCGGTGGCGAGGTACGTGGCGTGACCGGTGCGCTTGTCGGATCGCTCACACTGGCGTGGCTTGAGCGGATGTCTGCTGATTACGCAATCGTGGGAGCATCGGGACTCGATGAATCCGGAGCGAGCACCACCGAGCTTTCGGAGTCCGAAATCAAGCGCGCGTTGATTGCCCATGCGCGCAATCGAATCCTCGTGGCCGACGCCTCGAAATGGGCAAGGGCAAGTCTCATCCGCTTTGCCGACTGGAGCGACTTTCAGTTCTGGATCACCGCAGGCTCGATCGATCGCAACACGATTTCAACCGTCAGCAAGGCTGGGCCGCAGGTTGTGCGCGCCCCGATGTAACCCCGCCGATTTGGAGAAAATGAGTCATGAAACAGTACCGCCTGAATCGATTGTTCAATCCCCGCTCACAAAAATGCTTCGACGTTGCCGTCGATCACGGTTTTTTTAACGAGCTCGCTTTCCTACAGGGAATTGAGGATCTCGGTGCCGCCGTCGAGAAGCTAGTCAGCGCGAACCCGGACGCGATTCAGTTGACCGTGGGACAGGCGGAACTCTTGCAGAAGATTCCGGGCAAGCAAAAACCCGCGCTTGTTTTACGAACCGATGTTGCCAACGTCTACGGCAAGGAACTGCCCAAGGTTGCCTTCACCCGCATGATCGAGGAGCCCGTGCTACAGGCTGTCCGCCTCGATGCGACCTGCGTCGTCATCAACCTGTTCCGCATTCCCGGCGCGCCCGAGGTGACCGACCAGTGCATTCAGAACATCCTGCGCCTGAAGCCCGAGTGCGATCGCTACGCGATGCCACTCATGATCGAGCCGCTTGTATTCAAGCCCAATTCAGTTGCAGGGGGTTACATGGTTGATGGCGATATCGACAAGATCTTGCCGCTCGTGCGTCAGGCAACCGAGCTTGGTGCCGACATCATCAAGGCGGATCCAACCGACGACGTGTCGAACTACCATCGCGTGGTCAAGACCGCCCGCGTTCCCCTGTTGGTTCGCGGCGGTGGCAAGGCGTCAGACCAGGAGATCTTGGATCGAACCTTCGCGCTCATGCAACAGGGCGCCGCAGGCATTGTTTACGGCCGCAACATCATTCAACACGCCAACCCGGCGGGCATGACGCGCGCGCTGCTGTCGATCGTGCACGAAAACGCAACACCGGAAAAAGCAGCCGTCTTCCTTTCTCGCTAGGACCACGAACATGTCGGAAAAAACCGTACGAATTGGCATCATTGGTGGCGGCCTCATGGGACGCGAACTCGCAAGCGCGATTGGGCGATGGTTTGTGCTCGATCCCTTGCCGGTCAGGCCGGAACTGGTCGCGGTGTGTGATGCCGTACCGGGTGTGCTTGATTGGTTCCGACGTGTTCCAACGGTAACCCAGTTCGCCACGGATTATCGAGCGCTGCTCGATAACAAAGATGTGGACGTGATCTACATCGCCGTACCCCACGATCTGCACGAGCGCATGTACATCGACTGCGTGGAGGCTGGAAAGGATCTGCTTGCCGAAAAGCCCTTCGGGATCGATCGGCAGGCAGCCAACAACATCGCTCGGGCCATCAAGAAGTCGAAGCAGTTTGTACGGGTCAGTTCCGAGTTTCCCTTCTTGCCCGCGATGTACCGCACCTGGCAATACGCTGCCTCGGGTGCGCTCGGCCAACTCATCGAGGTTCGCTCGGCGTTTAACCATTCAAGCGACATGGATCCGAGCAAGCCCATCAACTGGAAACGTCAGGCCAAACGCTGCGGCGAACTGGGCGTGCTTGCTGACCTTGGCTTGCACCCACTGCATGTACCAATGAAACTTGGCTGGCGACCGGTACGGGTACACGCACAGTTGACGAAGATTTACGACCAGCGTCCCGACGGAAAGGGTGGCATGGCCGCCTGTGATACGTGGGACAATGCGCTGCTAAACACCGACATCCGTGTGGCCGGACACGACGTGCCCATGCGCGTCGAGATGAAGCGCCTGTCACCGGGTGATACGAATAACTGGCTCTTCGAGGCCTATGGCACCGAAGGCGCGGTCAAGTTCTCAAGCAGCGACACCAAGGCTTTCCGCACCTTCGAGCGCCGAGGCGCCGACCAGGCGTGGAGTCGAATCGACATGGGTTTTCAGACGCCCTTCAAGGTTTCGACGGGCGGTATATTCGAGGCGGGGTTTCCCGACTGCTACCAGCAAATGTGGGCGGCCTTCCTTGCCGAGCGCGCAGGGGTGCTGGGTGACCGCATGGGCTGTGTCACGGTTGAGGACGCACTGTTCTCTCACGATCTTTTCGCGGCCGCAATGCAGTCACACCGCGACAAATCGGTGGTCGCACTTGAAACGCTGGCAGGAGTGCCAGCGTGAAGCGCAGTGAAGTAAACCAGCTGTTGGCGTCGGCGGAAACCTGCTTCCGTGCCAATGGGTGGGTGCTTCCACCCGAGCCGCAGTGGGATGTGACCGACTTTGGTCTTGGCGACTACCGGCGGCACGGTCTTGTGCTCATTAATCTCGCGGTCGAGTTGGAATACTGCGAAAAACTAATGTACGCGCAGGAAGGCATGACCACCCCCTGCCACTGCCACGCCCAAAAGAAGGAAGACATCATCTGCCGCAGCGGGGCCTTTGTGATTCAACTGTGGCCGGGGCGTCCAGAGAAGGGCCAGGATCGCCCCTTCACGGTGCGCATCGACGGCAAGCCTGTCGCGGCACTCGGCGGCCACTCGATCACCATCGCAGCCGGCAGCCGTATTACAATCGAACGCGGCATGTTTCATGCGTTCTGGCCAATCACCGCCGAATGTGTGATTGGAGAGGTCTCGACCGCCAACGACGATGACAACGACAACTATTTCGCAGATCCCAGCGTGGGTCGATTCCCTCCCATCGAAGAAGACACGGAACCCCGCTATCGATTGATAAGCGATCGCGCATGAAAACCGTCAAGAGCAAGAAAACCAAGCGCCGGGGTATTCTTGCCGCCGGCAACTTTATCATCGACCGGGTGGCGATCATCGATCGCTATCCACCGCAGGACGACTGCGCGGCAATCTTGTCGACCAAGCAGGCCAACGGTGGTGCACCCTTCAATGCCCTCTGTGACTGGGCGCGAATGGGCGTGAAATTTCCGATCGCGGCGGCCGGCTGCGTTGGAAGCGATGCCGATGGCGACTGGATCGTGGCCGAGTGCAAGCGGCTCAAGATCAACACAAAACAGTTGCATCGTGCGACGAAACACCAAACGTCCTACAGCGAAATCTTGACCGAAAGTGGAACGGGACGCCGCACCATCTTTCACCATCCGGGGGCCAATTTGGCCTTTGCGCCGAATGCTCTGGATTTGGAGGGAAGCGGTGCAAAGATCTTTTTCCTGGGGTTCATCGGTTTGCTGGCGTGCATGGATGCCGCGGACGCGCGATTTGGAACGAAGGGTGCAAGGCTGCTGGCTGAGGCGCGCAAGCGCGGCATGATCACCGCGGCCGACGTCGTGACCGATCGTACGGGGGCGTTGCCGCGACTCACGAAGGCGGCGTTGCCGTACCTTGATTACTTCTTTTGCAATGAGATCGAGTTGCAGATCCTGACAGGCGTTTCGACCCGTTCAAAAAAGGGGATACTGGATAGAACTGCTATCGAAAAGGCGGCCGCCGAATTGCAAAAGCTTGGGAGCGGGTTGAGCGTGGTGGTCCATGCGGCGGAAGCAGCTTTGGCATTGACCGCCGATAAAGAAGCGCACTGGCACGGCAGCGTTCGTGTTCCGTCGGAACGCATTGTGGGTACCAATGGCGCGGGCGATGCTTTCCTCGCGGGATTTCTTGCGGCATCCCACGAGGGAAATTCGCCTTCAGAATGCCTTCAACTCGGGACATGTGTTGCAGCTACATCGCTATCCGACAGCACGCCGTCGGCAGGCGTTCGCGATTTGCGATCGTGCCTGAAGCTCGGTCGGAAGTTTGGGTTTCGAGCGGTGTAACCGGGCTGCTAAACTCTCACCCGATTGCCTCGTTCCACCCCCACACCTCCCGCCCCCATCGAGACCAGCGATCCCGCCTATGCGGAACGCTTGCTTCGCCTCGGCAACGTCTGGTGGAAGCGGCTTCTTGATGTACAGCGGCCCTATCGCTGGCATCTGCAAAGACTCGATCTCGGATTTGTGCTGGATCTTGGGTGCGGCATTGGGCGCAACCTGCGCCACCTCAAAGGCAACGGCGTCGGCATCGATCACAGCATCGACGCGATTGCACTATGCAAGGAACGAGGTCTCAATGCATTCACACCCGAGGACTTCAAACAATCCGAGTTCGCCTCGCCCGGCCGATTCGACAGCTTGCTGGTCGCCCACGTTATCGAGCACATGACCGGCAAGAAGGCACGCGAACTGCTACGGGAGTATCTTCCATACGTACGACAGAACGGTCGCGTCGTCTTGATCGTTCCGCAAGAACAGGGACAGCAGTCCGATCCCACGCATCGCGAGTTCGTGAGCCTCGCGGGCCTCCATCTGTTGGCGCGCAATCTCGGCCTTGTCCCCGAAAAAGCCTACTCGTTCCCCTTCCCCAGGCCCGCTGGACATCTGTTCGCTCACAACGAATCGGTGGTAATTGCCCGCAATGTCATCGCCGGCTGATTTCGTCCGACAGGAACGCAATGTGGCGATTCGGCTGGTGGCCGGCAGCGGTCACACCGACGCTGTGATTGGTGCCATCGCGAGCGCAAAGAACAGCGTCTGGATTGCCACCGCCAATCTCAAGCAGTTGATGATTGCCATCCCCGGTGTTTTGCCGGGCGTTGGACGAAAAAGCCGCGGACAAAATAATTTCGACTCCGTTCTCGTACTTTTCGAGCGGCTCGTTGCCCGAGGCGTCGAAATACGATTATTGCACGCCTCGCCCCCTTCGCGTCCACTCGCGGTTGATCTCAAACGACGCACAGGTCTTGCGGCGCCACCCCGTGGCATTACTGGCCGATTCGAGATGCGCATGTGCCCGCGCGTCCACCTGAAAACCGTCATCGTCGACGGACAGAGCGCCTACATGGGCAGCGCCAATTTTACCGGTGCCGGGTTGGGCGCAAAAAATGAGGATCGTCGCAACTTCGAGCTTGGCATCATCACCACCGACGACTTGATGCTCGACGAGCTGCAGTCGCTCTTCGATTTCGCCTGGCGAGGTGCCTCCTGCAAGAAGTGTCGTTTGCACGCCGAATGCCCAGCGCCTATCGATCCGGACGTAAAATCCGCCGCTAGCCGAGACGCGCCGCCACCCGCCCGCGCAGGTCGTCGCATACCTCGTCCAAAATCTCGGGTTGAACGTTGAGGAGATTGGCGCCAGCCACGATGATTTGTTCCTCGCGTGTCATATCCACGGTGCCGCCGGCTAGTCCCTGACTTTTGCACAACGCATTGGCCAAACGAACCACGTTTGGTACTGAAAAGGGCTCTTCGATCTCGAACGTTAGATTGTCGCTGATGGCACGCCTGACAATCGAAGGAAACTCCCATTTCGCCGCCACCAGCAGGCCCACCGTTCGGTGTGCAGACGAGACAAGTTCGACGAAGTCCGCCGTTCGCAGCCACCCCTGCGCGGGGTTGTCCTTGCGAACGCGGCGTTCCACGTCGAGAAGCAACGAGGCGAGCACCGGCTTGCCGATATCGTGAATCAAACCCGCAAGGTAGGCGGCTTCGGCAACTTTTTCCTGTCCAGTCCCGGTCAAACGCATCACAAGGTCTCGGGCGACCATTCCCGTGGCAACAAGGTGCTCCCAGTAACCGCGGCAGGCTTCGTTGATGCCATCGTCGTGAGAAACAAAAACGGCCTCGGCGGCGACTTCGTCCACAAAAGCGGCCAGTGTGCGTTGGCCTATCCGCCGCACAGCGCCGGGCAAATGGATGACCGGACCGTCGCCCGCATACGCGGAGCTGCCCGCAAGTCGAAGCAAACGCGCTGCCACCAGCGGATCCGCCTCGACGGCTCGAGCGGCTGCATCCGGGTCAAATCCGCCCAATTGAATCACGCGCCGGGCAGCGGTCACCACCGAGGGCAACGGGGGCAAGATCAGATCATCGTCCGAGATCCGTTGCAGCACTATCGACTTGAGCTGCTCGATGAACCTCGGGTCTGCCATGAATCCGCCAGCTTAACGCATCTTCGGCGCTGGTGCGCTCAGGGCACCGAGGAAATCGCCGTATCGGCATCGTCAGATTCGTCGTCGGCGTGCCGACCGGCGATCCCGGCAACAAGGCGCGGTCTAACAGTCAAGGTCAGTTGTTCCGGAATGGCGTCCTGACTTCCGGCACCCAGATCCTCCAGTTTTCGAGCTGCGGGAAGGACGCGTTTTTCAAGCGATCCAACCGCAGCGTTGTAGGTGTCGTTCACCTTGTTGATGGTCTTGCCGAGGGTTGCCCAGTGCTCGGCGAAGGTCACAAGGTTCTTGTGCAGGATGCGCCCCTGCTCGCTTATTTTTTGGGCATTTTCGGCCAGCCGCTCTTCGCGCCAACCAAGGCGGATCGTCTGCAGCAGGGCAATCAACGTGGTGGGTGTCGCGATCAACACGCGCTTTCCGACACCTTCTTCGATGAGCGTTGGCGCGGATTCGAGCGCGGCGCTGTAGAAAACCTCGCCAGGCAAAAACAAAATCACAAATTCGGGCGCGCCCGAAAGCCGTTCCCAGTAGGACTTTGCCGACAACTTGAGCACGTGCGCGCGAACTTGTGCCGCGTGATCGCGGAGTCGCAACTGGCGGGCCTGCTCATCGTCGCAGGCCATTGCATCGAGATAAGCTTCAAGCGGCACCTTGGCATCCACGACAACGTGACGGCCACCCGGCAAGTGCACCACCATATCGGGACGTTGTCGGGCATCGTCAATGTCGGGACCTGCCAATGTCTGCTGCTCGGTGAAGTCGCAATGGGGCAGCATTCCAGCCAGCTCGACCACGCGGCGCAACTGGATCTCACCCCATCGGCCGCGAACGGCGGGAGCCCGCAGAGCCCGGACTAAACGCGCAGTCTCGCCCTCGAGGCGTTGCTGCGTGACCGACATGCTTTCGACTTGCGCCGTCAATCGGCCATAGGCGTGCTGACGATCTTTTTCGAGCACGGCGATCTTGCTGTCAACGGCAGCGAGGGTTTCACGCAACGGACCGACAATCTGTTCGATCGCGTTCTGACGTTTTTCCAGATCATTGTCAGCGGAGTTGCGCGCGACCGTCATGGATTCGCCAGCAAGTTTGAGAAAGCTGTCGTTGTTCCCAGCGAGCGCCTCGGACGCCAGAGCACGGAAGGTTTCGCGGAAACGGATCTCGGCTGTATCCAGCAGCTGTTGTTGGTCAGCGACGTTCTTTTGCAATAGCTCGGCCCGAGTCGCGAGGGAAGACTGCTCGCGTTCGAGTTCGATCCGAAGTTGTTGCTGGGTACCGAGATCGCTTTGCGCCATCTGCAACATCGAGCGGTGCTCCAAAAGCGAAGCTTGCACGACGGCAAGTTGCTGTTGCAACGGACCCACGGTGGCGCGCATCTCATCTGCCAGAATCTGTTCACGTTCGAGCAAGCGCATGCGAGAGCGGGTGCGGAAAAACCACGATCCACCGAGAATCCCAAGCGACAAACCCAGAACGCCCGCAACGAGCGACCAAATTAAGGTTGGTGTCGACATTGTCCCAATCCTATTCACCTGTTCAGTAGAAGGCAAGATAGACTGACGAAACCCAATGACCGAAGATGGAATCAAGCAGCGCAAGGCCGACCACCTCGCCATAGCTGCTGCCGGACAAGGTGACTACTTACGCCCCACCCTCCTTGGCGACGTACACCTTATCCACAACGCGCTTCCGGAACGGAATCATGGTGACTTGAAGCTCGATACCCCGTTTCTAGGACAAACCATACGGGCCCCCTTGATGGTGACCGGGATGACGGGTGGCACAGACGAGGCCTCGTCAATCAATCGCGATCTGGCGCGGGTGTGCGGTGCGCTCGGGATACCTTTTGGCCTTGGCAGCATGCGCGCGATGGTGGTTCGACCCGAGACGCTGTCCACCTACGCGGTTCGTAAATCGGCGCCCGATGTATTCCTGCTTGCGAACTTTGGTGTAATGCAACTTGCCGAAATGAAAACGGCGGACGTGCAAAACGCCATCGATCGCGTCGAGGCCAATGCTTTGTGCATCCATCTCAATCCGGGACAGGAACTGGCGCAAACCGGCGGGGATCGAGATTTTCGCGGGGGGATCGAGACGATCAAACGAATTTGTGGCGAACTCGGTAAACCCGTCGTCGTGAAGGAAACCGGTTGTGGGATCTCGCCATCGGTTGCTCGCATCCTGGATAACGCTGGAGCAGCCGCCATCGACATCTCGGGCGCCGGAGGGACCTCCTGGATTGCAGTCGAAGCGCAGCGATCGGCAGCGTCGACACCCGAGAGTGCGGTTGGCACAGATTTGCGCGAATGGGGTATTCCCACCGCGGCGGCGCTGGGGTGGTCTGCAAAT
>JAYUPZ010000667.1:0-26754 GCA_043759805.1 Myxococcales bacterium
ATCCTGCGAGTTCGCCTTCACGCGTCGAGTCATTTCGACTGGGACACCGGTTTGACCGGCGCAGGACCCGCTGCGGGCAACACGATGTGAAAACGTGTCCCGTCGCCCAAAGCGCTCGTCACGTCTATCCGGCCACCGTGACGTTCGATAATGCCGTGAACGATCGAAAGGCCAAGACCGGAACCCTCGCCGACGGCCTTCGTCGTGAAAAAGGGATCGAAAACACGAGACGCCACCTCGGGCGGCATGCCCGGTCCGTTGTCGATCACATCAAGCTCGATGGTATCGCCAACCGGCATTGCCCGAACGGTGATGATGCCACCCTTTTCCCCCATGGCCTGTGCTGCGTTTGTCATGAGATTCATCAGAACTTGGTCCAGCTGTCCCGCCAATCCCATCAGTACAAGGTCCGGATCGAGTTCGCGCCGCACCTGAATGCCTTGCATTCGGTGCCGCAATAGATCCACCGCGTCGTTGATCGATCGTGAAAAATCGATGCGGGTTACGGACTGATCGTCGCCGCGGGAATAGTTGTGGAGTGCTCGCACAATCGCGCGTGTGCGATCCGCACCGCGCCGGATCACCTGCAAGATTTCGAGTGCCTCGGCCGAGGCTTTTTCGTGGGCCTCGGGCGTTTGCGCGTGCTTGAACTCGTCAAGTTGCTCCTGCAGGGGCAGAAGCGAGTTTATGACGGCATTCACGGGATTGTTGATCTCGTGGGCGATGCCGGCCACGAGGCGTCCCATTGAGGCCAGTTTTTCGGAACGAACCAGGTCGTCTTTCGCTTGCTCCAGTTTCTCGAGTGCGTCGCGCAGTTCGGTGTTCCTCCGTTCGAGCGCTTCGGTTCGCCGACGCACTTCTCGTTCGAGGTCGATATTGATGGACTCGGTTGAACGCAATCGATCACGCAGGGCACGCCGCATTTCCTCGAAGGCCATCGTGAGCCGACCAATCTCGTCCGCTTCACCGGCCGGAGGCACCGGACGAGCCAACTCGCCCTGCGCCATGTCCCTCGATCGTCCACCGAGCGCGGCAATGGGCGCCACAACGTCATGTGCAAGCATGCGCATCAGAACGATCACCAGTCCGCCACCGACCACGACCAAAAGGCCAGCACCTGCGGCCGATGTGGCCCGAACCACCAGGCCCAAAAAACCGACGGACAGCAACACCAATCCTGAAAACGACGACAGCAGCTTCGCGTTCAACCCAAGCGGCGAAACCGTCGTGTCAATGGGAAGTTGGTGGCGCGAACTCAAATGGCGCAGCAAGGGAGACAAGGCTCGTCGATGAAACAACACGCCGTACATAAAGGCTGGTAACACGGCGATAAGCGCGATGAACAAAGCCTGTCCGCTTTGCGTGACCGTCCAATCCCACAGCATTCGCATCGATGCCGTGGCAAGCAAGAGCGCAAAACCAAGGACCATGATCTGGTACAGAGCCATTCGATACGGCAAGGCCTGCGCCGTAATGAAGGCGGGCGCGGCCGACGCTTCGTCGCGGGCCAAACCACGACTTCGGGGCGCCGAAAGCAAGACGTCGAGGTAGCGGATCATGGATGCGGATCGCCGGTGCAAACTGCGTATCCAGGCGAAGGCCGCGATTGCCAGAACCGGCACAGCCATCGAAACAAGATGGGCCAAATCCGACGAGGTTCCGGTCTTCGTAGCCGAGAAACCCAGCACAAACACAAGAAGGCCCCCACCTGTCACGAGACCCGTAATACGAATACTACGACCGACGAACCGACGACGAAACAACGTCATGCCATCCGTCCGGGGCAAGACACGCGCACGCACCGATGCAAGCAACGTCTCGAAGATTAAAGAACGGGCCGAAGCAATCCAGAGTGCGACCCACAAAAAGCCGGCGACGTTTCCAGCGGCTGTCCCGACCGAGATTTGTCGATCCGCCAGCAAGAGGGCGACTGATACCAGACCAGACACGAACCAGGCAAGCGATCGTAGCACGGCTGTTTCGAGTGGAAGCCGGACAAAAACCTGTTCGACTCGCGCTTCAACCTCTGCCTCACGCACGCGATTAGACTCGGGTTCGCGATCGGCGCGGCGAAGCAATCGCGACGCATCCAACAATCGGACCGCTGTGGCAACAATGAGCGCGGCCCCAAAAACCGCACCGGTGCCGAGCGCCCGGCTCATGCCCGAAGCACCGTCGAGCATTGCGTAGCCGACGCCCAAAAATCCAACTGCCTCGACCAGGGTCGACACGAATTCGTAACCAACCAGTCGACGTCCCAGCTGTCCGGGCGGTAGGAGCGCACGCGTCGAGAGCGTGCTATCGGCGGAGGTTGCGGACATCAATGCAGATCGCGCGCCATTGTAACCGCACGATCACCCCCTTAGCCAACCGTCGACGTTGCGGCTATGATTGCCACTGCCATGACCTGGGAAACCCTCCGCGACCTGATCCGGGATGAATGGATCATTCTGGTACTGCTTTTGGCCTGGTCTCTTGCAGGCCTGACCATCATCTGTGAGCGCGTTTATGCGCTCTGGAACCTCTTGCCGAGATCAGAGGCGTTCAAAGACCGAGTGGTCGGCGCACTCGAAAGCGGCGATCTCGCCAAGGCTCGAGCACTGTGCGAAACCTCGAGCGAGCCGTTGGCCGAAATTTTCGACAAGACGCTCAAAGCCCACGCCAAACGCCCCCACAAGGTGGTCGAGGTCGCAACCTCACAGCGGTTGGCGGTTCTGGCTTCATTCAAGCGTTACCTCTGGGCACTTGGAACGGTGGGCTCATCTGCCCCCTTCGTCGGACTCTTCGGAACCGTCGTCGGTATTTTGAAGGCATTTCAATCGATGGCGGCCGCTGGAACGGGTGGTTTCAAGGTGGTCGCAAGTGGCATCGCAGCGGCGCTCGTCGCGACCGCGGGCGGTTTGTTCGTCGCCATTTACGCGGTCATCGCCTACAACTATTTCGTGGCCCGGGTCAACTCGATGAATGTTCAGTTCAAGTTGTTCTGCGAGGAATTCCTGATGGCTCTCGCTGAAGTTGGCCAAAACGGTCAGCCGGGCGGCGACGGAAAAACCGGTGATTCTGGCGGCGGACAAAGTAAGACCGGCGACGACACCAAACAAGCTGCACGCAGCGGGTCCAACTAGGAAAGTAGGTTTCCCGTGAGCATGGGCGTCAACATGGAGGATGGCAGCAACGAAGGTGGCGACAACGAAACCATCGTTGCCGAAATCAACATCACGCCATTGACCGACGTATTTCTCGTGCTCCTCATCATCTTCATGGTGACCTCGACTGCAATGGTTGAAACCGATAAATCGACCCGATCGGGCGTCAAGGTCGTGCTACCCAAATCCAAATCCGCCGGTGAAGTTTCGAAACGCCGTACGGATCCAATCCTGACCATCACCAAGGCCAACGAACTGTATATCTTCAACAAGAAGGTGACACCGGAAACTTTGGAAGCCGAGCTTCGCAAAGCTCTCATTGATGTGGATTCTCAAAACGTATTGATTCGAGGCGACAAAAACGTGTTGCTCGGTACAACGGTCGACATCATGTCGGTGGCCCGTCGAGCAGGCGCGGAACGGATTTCTATCTTGACGGAATCCGGCGAATCCCCGCCCTGAAAAGTCCGAGGACCGTCACCAGCATCGCGAACCACATAGGCAACGGCACCCTCGATGCACCCGCACCAATCCGACAACCACAACCGGTGTCATCGGGGTCGACCCGGATGGGTGGCTTCGCCGCGATGCATGCCGGAAGCAGACTGACCACTTCAACGTCATCAATGGCAGCCTCGACGGCACCCGAGCCATCGTTTAGATCGACCGCCGTGAACCGAAACTGAATTTGGCCGCTCAGGTCGAGATTTTCTGGAAGCCGAGCGGAGCGCTGGACCCAACCGTCGGTGGCGGTCCCGGCGATGATGTCGATATCACGCCATCCCGATGCAACGATGCCACCGTCACCCGGGACGAGAGACTGAACCGCAACGAACATGCGAGAATCGGGCGAGGTTTCAATGCCAATGGCTGACGGCGACGATCGAACACCCGAAAACGACAACCAGTAGCGCAAGGTCGGCGACAACAAGCCGCTAGCGCCGATCGCCGGAGAATCGAGCGTCGTTTTTCCCGCACGGACGTAGCCCGCAGTAGACGCCTCGGTGGGCGCAAGGCCTGTGACCCATGCCTTGCTGCCGCCATGGGCCGCACCCGGTTGCACCTGGGTTGCGAGCAGAAAAGAGGCCTGAGGTGTCCCGCGTTCCCAGCGCGCCCCAAGCGACGAATCTGTACCCTCCGAATTTACCACCCACCCCTCGTCGTCGACGGCCTCGAAGCTATCCGAGCGTCTGCTTTCCGTGCCCAGAAGCGCCGTGGTACGCTTGCGATCGTAGTGATGGTCGCTTTGTGTCCAGGCGGTCACGACGGCCTCGGTCCCGCACGCAACGCCCGAAAGATCGAGCGAAAATTGTTCCGATACCGTTTGCCCCGGCATCACGGATCCGGCCCCAACCGGCCTTGGGGGTCCCGAGGTTACGATCCGATCACCAATCACAGCCGACATCCACGACGTGACACCTGTCGCCATCCGCGCACCGGAATTGGCAATGGCTACCTTGAAAGCAACCGGTGCCTGTGCGGGAACAACCTTGTCAACATTGCTGTCGATGGCAACCACGTCCGATCGGGGATCGCCGCAGTCATCCGTGCTACGGGTGCAAACCACCAAACGGCGCTGCGAGTTCGTTTGTGCCCAAGATTCCCACCAGACACGGGCGCGATCGATGCGTTCGGCAAGACCCAGCGCCGTCCCACCGACGGGACTTTCGCCTGGTCGCAGCACGACCACTTGCAACTCTTTCCAGTAACCCGAATCCCGCACCGGTGAACGAACACCGTTGGCAGCGATGATGTCGTTGATGGAGATATCCTGTCGGCGGCCCTGCACCACCTTTCCAGTGGGGGGTCGCACGCTCCCATACGCACTGCAGTTGGGCGGTTCATAGCCAGGTATATCGACGATCGCGAAAAACGGCGGAACCTCGTCAGAAGGCATCAAACCGAACCCGTAGAGATCCAGGTTGCCGTAACGCCTGTTATCCTCACCCTTCGTGAACGTACCGTTGTTATTGTCGGTCCACGAAAAACCATCCTGTACCGATGCCTGCGTGTCGACGAAGCGGTGAAAGTGCGCGCAATCCCGACCGAGCAAGATGTCGCTTGAGCGATTGTTAATGCGAGCCCGCAAAAACACCATGAAGCGATGTCCCACTTCTTGACCCCAGACTTCGAGCGCCCCATCCCAGCTATCACGATTATCCGTAGCACGCAGGCCGATCTCTTTCATGTTGACCACCGTTCGCAAGGTTCCCGCTGAACCAAAGCCCTTGCTGAGATCACGAACTTCCAGTTTCGCCCCGAGGCCAGCCACTTCGTTGCGCACGTTTAACGCATAGGCAAGCGCCTCGTTGCTGTCGTCCTGAAACGAGGTCCATAGTGTTATGGTGTGAAAATCGTCGCCCGCGAACTCGATAGCCCGCGAGGTGATGGCCTGTAGCGATCCGATCGCAAACGATTGACCCCCCGTCGTCACCACCATTTCAGGCGTGGGTTGCAACACAAGCACCTCGCCCACGCGGGTCACGTCACCGGCCGCGGCGACGGAGGTGGGATGTTCGCGGCGATAACGCTCTGCCCGTGCCAGCCAGCCAGCATCCACCACCAATTCTCCCGTGGTGCCGTCACGGTAGCGCGCGAGCGGCGGTCGAACGTGTTGATTGCGGTCGAAAGCCGAGACCATTCGGGGTGTCGCCCGTGCAGGTTCGGAATGCGCGACAGCCAATGTTGATCGCAAGCAACTGGCGACGAGGCCAAACAAGATCAAACGATTCATGGCGACACTATCAGACCCCCAAAGGCCAGCCCGAGGCAAACAACGTCACACGAAAACGTGATTTGACGGCCAGTTTTGACGGGGGGAAACCGGGTTTTTCGTTTCAAAACAAATCTCGCTTCAGAGCAGGCCAAGAAAGGCGCGGGCGGCATGGCTCAATCGCCGTTGAGCCGGGTATACGAGGTAAATTTTCCGCTCGATGTGCAGGTCCGAAACAATCACCTCGTTGAGCTGCCCCTGCGCTATCTCGGGCGCCACACACATGTGCGGCAAAAATGCGACACCCTGATTCTGCTGGACCAGTTTCTTGATCGTCTCGATCGTCGGCATCTCGATCTCGCGATTCAGTGGTACGTTTCGTCGCTGAAACTCGCTCACCACGCGTTCTCGGTAGGGCGAAATCACGTTGTGAGCGATGAAGGTCTCCATCCCCAGATCGCCAATGACCACCGATTTTTTCTTGGCGAGCCGATGTTGCGGTGAAACCACAAAAGCAAGGTGATCACTGTAGATCTCGCGGCTCGTGATGCGTTCGTCCGACGGCTGGTAACTCACCACGCCGAGTTCCAAATCGCCCTCCAGAATCTCGTTGGGAATCTTGCTGGAGAGACTTCGGCGTACAAGGATACGCACGCGCGGATAGCGCTGCCGGTAGGTCGCGATGTGACCCAGCAAGTAGAGCGCTGTGGATTCGTTGGCGCCCACTATCAATTGGCCTGCGTGATGATCGCGCAACTCCGACAGCGAAACCGCCATCGACTCAGTCAGGTTGTCGAACTGCCTCGCGTAGTCGTGCACCATTCGCCCGGCATCGGTAAGGGTTAACTTCCGCGTGGAACGATCGACGAGTGGTTCCCCCACCTCGTGCTCCAGGCGCTGCACCGCGAGGGAAATCGCTGGCTGCGTACGCCCAAGCTGTACCGCAGCGCGCGAAAAGCTGCCTTCGTCGGCCACCGCCCTGAAGATTTGTAGAGTATTCAGATCCATCTCGGTATTTATCTAAACACAGGTATTCATAAATAACACTCATTCTATGATTTTTATTAATATTAAAACAACTATAGATAAATTTGAAATATCGAAGCAGGACGATTAGCCTGGGATCTCCGGCATCAAAGGAGAAATCACATGCCATCCGATCGCGTATACATCTTCGATACCACCCTCCGTGACGGCGAGCAGTCCTGCGGCTGCAGCATGACCGTCGACGAGAAGCTTAGAATGGCCAGTAAATTGGCGGAGCTTGGGGTGGACGTGATGGAGGCGGGATTTCCGATGGCGTCGGAAGGCGACACCGAGGCGGTCGAAAAGATCAGCCGAGCCCACAGCGACATGACGGTAGCGGCCCTCGCGCGCTCGCACGTGAAAGACATCGAGATCGCCGCCCGAGCACTCAAGTACGCCAAAAAACCCCGAATTCACACGTTCATCGCCACGAGCCCCATCCATCTTCAACACAAACTGAAGAAAACCGAAGAAGAGGCCCTGCAGGCAGCCGTCGAAGGCATTACTCAGGCGCGCAAGTACGTCGACGAGGTTGAATTTTCAGCCGAAGACGCCACACGGACCTCTCCAGAGTTCCTCGCGCGCATCTCAATTGCCGCCGTGGATGCGGGCGCCAGCATCATCAACATTCCCGACACAGTCGGATACACCCTGCCCGGCGATTTCGGTGAAATCGTCGCCGCCGTGGTGAAGGCCGTCGGAAAACGGGCCATTGTGTCGGTGCACTGCCATAACGATCTCGGCCTTGCCGTGGCAAACTCACTCGCTGGTCTTCAGGCCGGTGCGCGTCAGATCGAGTGCACCATCAACGGCATCGGCGAACGCGCTGGCAATTGCTCGCTTGAAGAAGTGGTCATGGCCATGCGTGTCCGTCATGACAAACTTCCGTATGACACAGGCATCAACACCAAGCTGCTGTTCCCATCGAGCCAGCTGCTGTCGGAAATCATCGGCATCTATCCGCAGCCCAATAAGGCGATTGTCGGGAAGAATGCCTTCGCACACGAAGCAGGCATCCACCAGGACGGATTCCTCAAGGAACGAACGACTTACGAGATCATGAATCCGCATGACGTGGGCGTACCGGAAAGTCGCCTCGTACTCGGCAAACACAGCGGTCGTCATGCGCTTGATGTCCGTTGCAAATTTCTCGGAATCGAACTGAACCCCGAGCAACTCGTCGCGGTCTACAACCAGTTCATTGCACAGTGCGACAACAAAAAAGGTCTCACAGACGATGAGATCGGTGACATTGCACGTGCGGTGGTGGCAGCGCGCGCGGCGAGCTGAGTCCCCGCTCACATTGGGATAATCTGGGAACGTCTGGGAACGATTTTCCATATCCTGGTCAAGATCGTCCATAGGCACCCGTGTTACCGTCAGCGGCATGAAGCACGCCGCTTGCCGTTCCATTCTCGGATTCGCCCTCGCCATAACGCTGTTTTCGGGCCTATCCAACGCGTTCGCCGCCCCGCCTGCCACCACAGCGGGCACGGGCGAGCGGTTGCAATACCACCCGATTCGGGTCGATGCGGCGGGCAAGATTGTCCCGTGGTACTCCAGCGACTTTGGCAAGGCCTTCGACCACAGCATTCGCCTCGTCTGGAAGTTCTGGGACACGATGGCCGCCGATCGGAACGGTCTTCCGTATCACATGAACCACCAGGTGTGGCGACCCGGCCTCGACGACCATCGGGGCATCGGCGGCGATCAAATCCAGATGGCGATGTCGTCCTGGGCACTCTTGCACGCCTATCTCGGCAACCAGTCAACCGATATACGCAGCACCGGCGACATTACCCGTTACGGCGCCATCGTCGAAAACATGCGCTTCATGGCCGACTACTACCTGACGCACGGGCTTTCACGCCCAAATGACAAATGGCCAAACGTTCCCTATCCGTACAACAATTTTGTGTACTCCGGCATTTACGACGGTGACATGATCCTGGGGAAAAACTACACCCAGCCAGACAAGGCCGGCTCACTCGGGATAGAACTTGTGACGCTCTTCAAAATCACTGGTTTCACCGACTATCTGGACGCAGCGATCTCGATTGCGGACACGCTGGCCGCGAAGATCAAGACGGGCGACAACGACAACTCGCCGATGCCGTTCAAGGTCAATGCGGTCACGGGAGAGGTCGGTACGATCCTCGGTGCGAACAAAGGCGGCGCGCAGAAATCGTCCTACACCTCGAACTGGGTGGGCACGCTTCTGTTGTTCGAGGCCTTGCTCGACCTTGGCAAGAACGGCGTGCAAAATATCGACGGCCATCAGGGACACGAGACAGCTCGATTCAACAAGAAAAACCTCGGCGCCTACCAGAAGGCGCACGCCCTGGTCTTGAACTGGTGCAAACAGTTCCCGCTCAAGACCAACAAGTGGGGACCGTTTTTCGAGGACATCAGCGGTTGGTCGGACACCCAGATCAACGCGGTTACTTTCGCGGAATATATGATGGATCACCCAACGCTTTTTCCCGAGTGGAAGGCGCAGGTTCGCGGGATCCTCGACTGGGCCGAACGTGAGCTAGGCAATCCGGACTGGAAAAAATTCGGTGTCGTCGCGATAAACGAACAAACCGCCTACCGCGTACCTGGCAACAGCCACAGTTCGCGACAGGCAGCGGCCGAATTGCACTACGCAGCGCTCACGGGTGATGCGAGTCGCAAGGACGGCGCCATCCGCCAGCTTGCCTGGGCGACATACATGGTGGATGTGGACGGAAAAAACCGATACTTGCGCGACGATGTGTGGATGACCGATGGCTATGGCGATTTCGTACGCCACTACCTGCGCGCCATGGCCTCCGCGCCGGAACTTGCACCGGCCGGACAAAATCATCTCTTGCGCTCGACCTCGGTCGTCGCGCAGTGCCGCTATTCGCCAGACAAAATCGTCTACCGAACGTACGACAAGAACGCGACGGAAACGCTGCGTTTGGCTCACAAACCCAAAAGCATCAACGTGGGTCAGAATTCCGACGGGGTTCTCAACGAAGTCTCGTCGTTGGCAGCCCTGGCGACGGGACCGGGATTTCACTTTGCAGAAATGGCCTCAGGCGGTGGCCTATTGACCATCCGCCACGACGGCAAGAATTCCGTCACGGTCAACTTCTAGTAAACGCGAAACTCGCTACAGCGACAACACCATTGCTCGATAACACAATCCCGATTCGTCATGGGGCGACGTGGATTGTGTTGCGAATCCAGCCGATTCGTACAGCGCAACGGCGGCGGCGTTGTCGTCGCTGACATCCAGACGCACCCGGGAAAATCCCTCGTCGCGCAAGGCTGCAAGGGTCGCCTGCAAAAGGCGCTTGCCCACGCCTTGACCGCGACGGGCCCGGTCAACAGCCACACGGCTGATGTACGCGTCGCCCGGCTCGACGGCAGGGAACAATACCCGCGCACCCGCCGTCACCTCAAGCGCAATCGCTTCGGCTTCGGGACCGCCTCCGAGATCGCCCAGAAACGCCGCGAAATCCGCCGCACGACAGCTCGAAAGTTGCACGCCGCGAACCCAGATGATGGCTCCCTCCGGTGTCCCTGCGGCATCCGACAACAACACAGCGCGACCCAGGTACAACTCGGAATCGGGCCGGGCCATCCATTCGGTCAAGATCTCGGCGGCGGCATCCGGATCCCCGAAGTACCAATCGGCAAAAGGATTGGAAGCGTCATACACCCAGGGTGCGAGCGTCGATATCAACGCGGGCAACGCGCTTGGTTCCTTGGAGAGCAATCGTACCGACATGTTTTAACCCTCAAACAACATGGTTGACGTTCGTGGATCTTCCAGTGTGGCCAACAGATGGGTTGGCTCACACGCACGCAACTCCTCGAACGTGTAGTCCCCGGTTGCAACCGAAATACATTCAGCGCCGATCGCCTTCGCCGCGGCGACATCGCGAGGGGTATCACCGATCACGACGATGCGACATTCTTCTGCGGGGCGATCCGCAGCGACAGCACCCCGCGCAACCGCAGCACGCAGAATGAACTCACGCAAAAGATGATCGCTGCCGTAACCACCAAAAGAAAAACGTCGAAAGAGATCCACGCGACCCAACTTGATTTCAGCCCCGCGCATCACGTTTCCGGTTCCAAGACCCATGTAGACTTGCGACTGCGCGTCACAAAGATCCAGAATCGAAGGCACACCAGGACACACAAAAAAATCATTGGCGCGCGCCGCCTCATCGGCCAGGGCCTCGACGTAGATCGCAAGCAGTTCATCCACCTCGGCTTCAAGGACTTCGCCCGACCAACCGGGTTCCTCGCGGCCCACGAGGCGCTCTATTGCACCGCGCATGATCGCCCGGTCGGTCATGCCATCGAATCGAAACTTCAGGGCCTCGGGTTGTCCGTATCGGGTATCAAAGGTGCGCGCCATCGCACGTCTGCCCGCGCCTCGCGTGCGCAGAAGGGTCCCGTCGATATCAAAAAGAAGAAGGGTCGGCTTCACGACAAGGGGAAATAGCAGGCCGTGGATGGGGAATCGACCCTCTGCGAGGGCGATCGACCCGCCAGGATTTGACCGCAGGTCTTCAGAGGGCGAAGAATGCCAAGTATGCGCCGACGTGTGCTTCGATTTTCCGTCATTTTCCTGTTTGGCGTGTGCGCGAATAGGGTCGCTGCTGCACCATTGGAGGCGCCACCGACGGTGCACCCGATTTTCGTCAGTGCGGAAGGCGCCGTTCACGACGAAGAGGCCCGCTCGACCCTACGACAGATCGTTGCACGTCGTCGCATGGGTGTGATGGAAACGCTCGATCTGCCAACGCCACCGCTTCCAACACTGGCGGCCCGCGTGGCCAAAGCCATCGCCCTCAACAAAGCACTCAAATTTTCAGAAGCCGAATCGGAACTGCGCGCTGCTGTGCAAGAAGCCGAAAACTCGGGGGGACATGGGCTCGACACCGAAGGTTTGTCGAATCTGTACCTGCATCTCGGCATCGCCATCGACAAGGCCGACTGGACGGATTTTCCCGCGCAAGGACCACCGCGCGCCAGTGTTGCCGCCGTCGACTGTTATCTGCGTGCGGCCACGATGCAGCCCGCGCGCGAGCTCTATACCCGGGACTATTCACCCCTTGCCCGATTGCACTTCTCCGACGCCGTCGCGACGGTCAAGGCTCAACCCGGGGGTGTGCTCACCGTCAAGGGCCCATCCGACGCCATGGTTTCGGTGGACGGTCGACCGGCGGTGGGATTGCCACTCGAACTCAAGGATCTTGCATACGGTGACCATTTCGTTCGGGTCACGGCGCCGGGCCGCGAGCCTTGGTCCGAACTTGTACCAATCACGCAGTCGACACTCGCGGTGGAGGTACCGACCATGCAGGCTTATCGCCTCGACGACCAAACCGCTGCGACCCACGCCCGACGGATGGCCGCGGCTTTTGCCCTTGTCGTCGAGATGAAACCGCCTGGCCAGGTCGAACTTCGTCTTATCAAAGTGGATGGGGCCGCGCGCCTCGATACGGTCGTTGCTCAAGCCCACGGGGATCCCTCCGGATTTGAGGCCGCCTTGATTCGCCTCGACGAAATCGCCCGGCGTCGGGACATGGAGTCGGCGCATGGCTTCAAGGTTGGCAAGGACACCGAACTTGCCGTTGCCGCAGTGGAATCGCGCGCCCCAACCCAGGCACCCGTCGTCATGCAGGAGGATCCATCGGGTTGGGCGGAGCAGCACTGGCCGCTTCTAACCGCGACCGGAACGGCCGTGGCGCTCGCAATTATTCTGGGAATCGCCGTCTCTTTGGACTGAAGGCCCCTGTTGGCGTTACAATGAGCAACCGCTGGATTTCAGGGACATAAATGGCTGTTATCGGGATTGATTTGGGCACCACGAATTCGGTGGTGGCGACCGTCAAGGACGGACAGGTGATCGTCGTACCGGATGCGCAGGGCCGCCACCTGCACCCGTCCGTGGTGTCTTTTGGGCAGGATGGCGTAAAGCTTTTTTCGCACGAAGCCGTTGGACGGCGCATCGTGGCCCCGGAGTACACCGTCTACTCGGCCAAGCGCATCATCGGCATGCCCTTTCATTCCCCCGAGGTGCAAGCCGCCATTGCGCGGATGCCCTACAAGCTCATCGAGGGCACGAACGAACAGGCCGTGTTCGTCGGTCCGGATCGCCAATACACCATCCCGGAAATTTCCGGACAATTTCTGTCCTACGTCAAGCAGTGCGCGGAATTCTATCTTGGTGAAGACGTGACGGGCGCAGTGTTGACGGTGCCCGCCAACTTCAACGACGCGCAACGCCGCGCCACCATGGACGCGGGGCGCATCGCGGGTCTCGACGTGATGCGAATCCTGAACGAGCCCACGGCGGCCGCACTCGCCTACGGCGTGGGGCGAAACATGTCCCGCCGCATCGCGGTCTTTGACTTTGGCGGTGGTACATTTGACGTCACCATCTTGCAGGTTGAAAACGATGTCTTCGAGGTCCTGGCCACGGGCGGCGACATGTTCCTCGGCGGCGACGACTTCGACCACATTTTGATGGGTATTCTTGCCGAACAGTGTTTGCACCAGACGGGCGTGGATCCACGTGGACACTCTGCCTCCCGCGCCCGCCTGTTACTGGCAGCCGAACAGGTCAAACGTCACCTTTCGGACAAACCGGTCGCACGCGGCGAGTTGAAACAAATGGCGATTGGCGGCGGCGGTCAACCCTTGCATCTGCGTTTCGAGGTCACGCGTGAACAGTTTGACCAGGCTGCAAATGAACTTGTGGCGCGCACGTTGCACACGTGCCAGGCCGTACTTCAGGCGGCGCAGTTGACGGTCACACAGATCGACGAAGTGATCATGGTCGGCGGCTCGACGCGCATCCCACTCGTACGAACCGCAGCACAACGTTTTTTCGGAGCTCCACCTCGAACCGATCTCAACCCCGACGAAGTTGTCGGCTGGGGCGCCGCCATTCAGGCCGACAACCTGGCCTACGGCTCAGGCGACGTGGCGTCTCGTGCCGTGTTGCTCGATGTCACGCCGCGCGCGCTCGGCATCGCAGTTGCCGGTGGATTCGCGGAGACCATCATCGAACGCAACGTCCCGCTGCCGGTCGAACAAAGCCGTATGTTTTCGACATCGGCGGACTACCAGACCTCGGTCCGCATTCAGGTCTGTCAGGGCGAATCGCGCCAGTTCGATGAAAACTACCCGCTCGGCGACCTTGAACTCACCGGGTTGCGACCGGCGCGCCGCGGAGAACTTTCGATCGAAGTGACTTTTCGCGTGGATACCGACGGCATTTTACGCGTTCGTGCCCGTGACATGGAGACGGGACGCGCCCAGGAAGCTCAGGTCAACGTCCGCGGCTCCATGAGTGCTCAGGACGTGGCCGACGCGGCAGGTCGTCGTGCAGCGGAGATGGAAAACCTTCCCGACACCGCGTAGCAAACCGTATGGTAACATACTTAAAATTCTCCCATAGAATTCAGGTCTGTCCGTGAACGCTTCCAACATTCTTGACCAACTCGCTTCGTTTGCGCGCGCGGTTTCGCCGACGCTCGACGACAAAAGCTATTACGACCTTTTGAACGTCAACAGCAACTCGAACATACCCGACATTCGACAATCGTATTACAAAGTGGCATCCCAGCTGCATCCGGATCGATACATCCAGATGAAAGATGTGGAAGCCCGCGACAAACTCAACACCATATACGCGCGAATCACCGAAGGCTATCGGGTCCTGACCGATCCGGTGAAGCGTCGCGAATACGACGAGGCCCTTGCCAAGGGACAAAAGCGTCTGGTGACGACGCAGCGCGAGCGCAAAGGCCCGAAGGCGCAGGATGAAGGCGTGCAAAATCCGGATGCACGAAGATTTTTCCGAATGGGCGTCAGTGCCCTCGATCAACGCGACTACCGCGGGGCTTCACTAAACTTCAAGCTCGCACTCGCCTATGAACCGACCTCGGCACTCATCAAGGAAAAGCTTTCCCAGGCCACCTCGATGCAGTCACAGGCGGGGCCACCGCCGGTAGCAGCGAAACCGGACAGCAAACACTAGGTGCCAGCGTCGTCCCTGCGGCCGGGATGCGTACGCAAGCTTTTGAAGATGAGTCCCACGCCACCGGCGATCAATACCAGCATGACAAGGGTGTTGAACAAACTGGTTCGTTCAAAATAGACATCCATTTGCATGAGGATGCCGGTGAGGATGAACAACGCACCGCCAACGGTGAGAAACCAACCTACTTTCGAGCGGGCGCTCATGAACAAAAAGCCCACGCCAACGAGCATGGGCAAAAGGCTAAGGCCGAATCCGTTGGCGAGTCCCCACAAACGCCAGCCCGAAGTGTGGACCTGCGTATTGGACAGCAACAAGTAACCGCCGACCGCAGCCATCGCGCAGCCGAACAAGAATTCACCACCGCCACCCGGAGTGCCACCGACGTTGTCGAGGCGTCCGCGCCGTTGTTCACCGCCACCCATGCTGGATCCAGAATCGCTCATCCTTTGGATATTACACGCTCACCCCACTTTGGATTAGTCTAACGAACACATGGCCGCCGTTCCGCAAATACCCCGACGCGGCGATCGCCTGGGGCGATTCGTGCTCGGGGAGCTTGTCGGCACAGGTGGGATGGCGATGGTTTTCCGTGCAACCGACACACAGCTTAATCGCGAGGTCGCCATCAAGGTCCTCCTGCCTTCAGCGGCGCTGCATCGTGAAGGCACCGAACGCTTTCGTCGCGAGGCGCTTGCCGCGGCTGCGCTCGCACATCCGAACATCATCGAAGTGTTTGATTTTATCGAGGCCGAGGGCGATAGCCCCGACTATCTCGTCGAGGCCTTCGTGGAGGGGCCTACCCTTCAAGGCGTTTTGCAGACGGCTGGGGGACGCTTACTGCCAGAGCTTGCGGCGTTGCTGGTCGCCGAGGTCGCCGATGCCTTGCAGGCAGCGCACGACAAGGGGATCGTTCACCGGGACATCAAGCCGGCGAACATCTTGCTCGAAAACCGACCCGAACGGGCGCGGGTGGTGTTGACGGACTTTGGTGTCGCCCACGTTGGCGATCTCACGACAATGACGGCGACAGGCGCGATGGTGGGATCACCCTCGTACATGTCACCGGAACAGGCCAACGGCGGCGATGTGGGTCCCGGTGCCGATGTTTGGGCACTCGGTGTTTTGCTCTATCAACTGGCAACGGGTGCCCTGCCCTTCCCGGGCCGGGATCCTATCACCGTGATTGTTGCCGTTGCGCGTGGTACCTATCCACGGGCGAGCCAAATCGATGCGCGGGTAGGGCCTGCCATCGATCGCATCATTTCGGGGTGCCTGACGGCCGATCCCGCGAGTCGGACGGCAAGCGCAGCACAGGTTGCACGCGATCTTCGTGTCGCCCTTGTGGGTATACCGGGCCTGACCGAGCCACCAATCGCAGCGATTGTGCGTCGTTTGGTCGGTGACCCGGTCGAATTGACGAACGATCTTGTACCCGCGGTCGCCGAGGCGGCCCTCCTTCAGGCCAAGTCCTGGATTGCCTCGCGAAACCTTGCGCGGGCACTCAGTGAACTCGGCCGAGTGGAGGCCCTTTTGCCGGGGCATCTCGAAGCCGGGCGTTTGATGGCCACGCTCGGCACGCAGCGGGCAACCAAAAAGCTCATCGCCGTGGGTGCGCTGGTACTTGCCGGTATTGCGTTGGTCATTCTCGCCCTGCCCTTGTTGCACGGATCGGCTTCGCAATCAAAATCTGATCCTGTTGCGCGTCTTGCAACGACTGCAACGATTGCTGCGCCTCCGCCGGTCCCGGCACTGCAACCTTCGCCTGTACCGATACCGACCACAACAATATCTCGTGCTACGGTTCCGGTAAAACGACGCGGGATGCGACGCGCCGAGGGTGAAGTACCCACCCGCACGGCAGAGCCAGTCCCGCCCTTCCTTGTATCCGAAGCGCCCGAACCGAAAATCGAAACGCCCCTCGAATTGCCGCCGCAACCGAGACCTGCGCCCGCATCGGTGCGTCTGTACTCATCCTTCGGCTTTTGTTTTCCGGCGCTCGACGATGCGGCCGCCAACCAACTCACACCCACCTACTCGGAGGTGGGACCGGGCCGACATCGGGTGTATTGCGCCCTCGTCAAGGATGGTCCGCGGCAGCTTGTCGGAATGCTCGACGTGCCGGCCGGCGCCCGGCTTGAGCGACAGATCATCCGGGATCCGGGCGGTAAACCTGCCTTTACCCGAATGCCGTGAGGGCGACCGAAGTCTGACATTCGGATCACAACGCCCGTGGACAGCGGGTATCCCTCGGCCGCAATGGTGGGAGATCGTTGGAGGCGACGCGCCTGAAGCCCTGGCCCGAACGTTGCACTGACAGCGCCTGTGTTAGTTTCAACCCGTGAGCTCAACTGGCCCTCTGGGATTTCTCGCCCTGTGCCTTTGCGCGGTCTCGACGGGCTGCCTTCTTTATTCCGACCCTATCAATCGAGCGCCAGAGATCTCCGAAGTCAAAGTGGCGCCGTCAAACTACGGGACTTACACGCGGAGGTTGCCGGTGAGCTTTGAGGCAACCGTTTCGGACGATGGCGATCGCGCGCTCGCAATGACTTGGTGGGTCGCTCCCGGCAATTGCAAAAGCCCTTGGCCTTCCGCCAACAGCGCCCTTCCGAATAACCGTTATGTGCCGGCTGTGCTCGGTCCCCACTGCGTACGCGCCGATGCAGTTGACCAGTACGGAGCGACTGCCTCGTCCACCACGGAGTTTGATGTAACCAACCACGCGCCGACTGCCCAGATCGCGTTGACGAAACCGATGGCTTCGACCGCGGCCTATCCTCTGTTCTCGGAGTTTGTGCTTGAACCCAAGGTGTCCGATCTGGATTCAACCGCAAAACCCAGGCACCGATGGAGCCTCACCGGTCCCGATGGTCAACAACGCGCGATCGCACCTTGCACGGGCTCGGACCTGATGTTGTGTTTCACAGGCGAATCCATGGGTGAATATCGTATTGCGCTTGAGGCAACCGACGCGGAAGGTGGCGAGGCAATGCCCGCGCAGATGTTGCTGCAGGTTGCCGACGACGTCCCCCCTTGCATTGTGGAACAACAACCCACGATCTTCGACGTGATTCGCGATCCGAACACGGCTCTCACACTGTCATTCGCGGTGGCAGACGACGGCGATCCCTTGCCAGCACGGCCCGCGCGGACTTCGATGGCCTCCATCACCTGGCGTTTCCGTCGCACGGGTGGCGCCTTTTTCGATCGGCTGGTGGGCGCCGGTGAACGCTTTTTGACTTTGCCTGCGGGCGCTTTTGTCCCGGGCGACGATGTCGAATTGCGTGTCGACATCGCCGATCGGGTGAATCGACTTCCGGCAGCGGGCTGCACCGAGGAATCAACCGCATGTGCGCTCATGACCAACTGCCATCAACGCACAAGCTGGAGGATTCGTTACCTGTGATGCGAATACACGGCACCTTACCTTCGGGACTCCTTTTGGCCTCATGCCTTTGGCTGGCAAACTGCTCGTCAGGCTCAAGCGCTAGCCGGGGGGCAGGCGATGGCGACAACAATGGAGAAGCGGGCAGCAGCGGCGCTCCCGACGGAAGCGGCGGCACCGCGGGCGGCACCTTTTCCAATGGCGGAGGGGAAACGGGGTCCCCATCGACCGACAGTTGTAGCATTCGATTTCGGCCACTTTCGACACCTGCGCTCACCAATCTGCCGGCGGGACCCGGTCGAAGCGTGACCCTCCAGGCCGAACGGTCGGCACCGATTTCGACCACCACAGGTTGGTCGTGGTCTGTTTCCCACAACGGCGCCAAAACGAACCTCTCGCCCGACCCGAAGGACCCCTCAGTCGTCACGCTGCCCTTACCTGACGAGGGCCGTTACGAGCTGTCGGTGCATGCCGATTCGTGTCACGGTACAACCACGATCTCCGCCGTTTCGGCGGACAAGCGAACAGCCTATTACTGGATCCGCGTCATCCCACCCGAGGGTAGCCCCTTTCTCCCTCACGAACAGGGCGTTGGCATTCGAGCCGACGTTGTTGAGCAGAATGCCTTCGAGCTGCCTTCGGGATACGCAGTCCCCGTCGATCCGCGCGCCCCGAACGCGCTGGAACTGGCAACCGCAATTCCGTCGTATCTGCGCCTTTCCGCTTCAGGTTCAAGCTTTTTGCAAGAGAGCCGCAGCACTGCGAACGGCGCGAGCACATTTCGGGTTTCCCCTTTGCGACAGTACAGCTTGATGGTCATTCCCGACAACGGCTGGGCGCCGCAGATCTTCGAGGGACTGATGCTAAATGGTGCTACGGTTCAGTCGTTCTCGAAACCCAACAAACCTGACTTCGAGCTTTCACAGGGAACCGAGGTTCGGGTGAGGCTGCGTGACGACGGGTTCGCGGTGAGCGGCGCTCGCCTATTGTTTCGTGCGGGGGACTTGCCATCAACCCTCGGTGCAAGTGACGAAAGCGGCAGTACCCAGATCTATGTTGCCGGCGATGGAAGTCGAATTTTCGGCGTGCAGGTGATAGCGCCACCTGGAAAGGGACTGCCGGATCTGGCGATCGACGAGTCAAGCGGGTTGCGCGTGCCTGCACCGCAAAACGTGGCCGAAACCATCACCATCGACTGGGCGCCGATGCCGCGCGGAAAAATCGAGATCTCGATCGTGTCGGAACAATCCGGATTGCCGATTCGGGGTGCGCAAGTCGTGGCTCAATTTGCGGCGCCGCTTGTGAACGCTGGAACGGCCATGTTTAACGGCTCTACCGTTGCGCTTTCTGGACGCATCAAATTGCAGGCGTTGAGCGATGCCAACGGCAAGGTCGTGTTCGATGCTGTTCCTCGCACGCAATACCAGCTGACCATCCACCCGCCGATGGGTTCCGATTCTTCGATCACGACCACACTGGATCTCTCAACTGTCGATCCAGGAGCCACTGTGTTGAGGTTGCCTGAACGCGTACGCTTTTTCGGGCGATTCACCGGCACAATTGCACCGGGCTCCGTCATCGAGGCCATTCCGGACGATTCGAGCGACAACCGCAGGGTTTCCGCGACGCTCGACGCGAATGGTGGCTACGACCTGCTGCTTGACCGAGAGAAAGACTATCGCTTGCGACTTCGGGTCGGACAAGACGCACGCCTGAACTTGCCACTTGGAATGTTGCGTGCGGGACAAACGGGAGGAGAACTTCCGCCACGCGTACTACCTCGTACGGTGTCGCTACAAGGTATGGCCACGAACCAATCTCTCGGTGTACCCGGTGCGCTGGTTGAGATCTATTGCCTCGAAGAGTTGCCCGACTGCATCGATTTTCGAAAGCCAAATACGAACGGTGCTTTGCGCATCGCCGAGGGTCGAACCGATGGCAAGGGCATGTTTCAGATCCCACTGCCCGATCCCTCAGATGAGTGATACGTTCACGGGCGTGCGCGGTCTTCTCTTTTTTCGATTCACTTGCTTTGTTTTTCTTGTCCCAACTGCGGGCTGCATCCTCTATTCCGATCCAATCAACGAAGCCCCCGAGATCAGCATTGTGCAGCCCGAACGCATCACCCGCATCGCCCCGGCCGTATTCACAGCGACCGTAAGCGATCCAGACCAGGGTCAGACACCTCTGCGCTTCGGATGGTATGAGGCTGCGGGTGCCTGCAACCCCGATTTGCTCGAAAATTTGCGCAATGGCACTGTTGGGGCGGAACAGTCGATCGATCTGCCCACGCACAGCTTCCACCCGACGCAGCACGGCACCTATTGTGTTGCGGTTAAGGTGACAGACCGCCACGGTGCCCCCGCAGCAGCCGCTGTCACCGTCGAAACCGTCAACCTTCCACCCGCCATTGTGCTGGATTCGTTCGTCGCCACTGCGCCCTCCGCGACCCACCCGTTGTGGAGCACGCTTCGCGTGATGGCGAAAGCGCAGGACGGTACGGATTTCGATCCGGAAGGTGACCGCGTCGATCTGAAATGGAGCCTCACTCGGCCCGATCAGAGCACGGTGGTTCCGATGCCGTGTCCAAATTCAACGACGATGCCCGAAGTTTGCTTCATCGCCGATTTATCGGGTGACTACGCAGTTTCAATCGAAGCCACGGACGCTTACGGTCTCTTTCACAAAGCCGAAACAAAACTAACCGTTGCGCCGGACGCGCCACCCTGTCTCGGCCAGATTGAACCGAACTTGCCACTGCTCTTGCGGGCAGCCGATGCAACTGCGACCTTTGCGATCCTGAATGTCGCCGACGATGGCGATCCCTTCCCACGCCCCGCCACCCGTAGCTCGGAACTTCGCTTTACCTGGTCCGTGCAAGAACCTGGAAAATCATTTGGCCGACTCGCGGACTACAACGCCGAACGGTTTATCCTTCCTGGCAGCTACAAAACCGGTGATCGGGTACAGGTTCGGGTCGAAGTCGAAGATCGTGTGCTACGGAATGCTGTCACTGGGTGTTCCGATGGTGACGCCACTTGCGGTTCCGCGGCCACCTGTCTGCAGCGTTACACGTGGGCCGTGGAGTATCGGCTGTGAAAAATTCCGGATTTCTTTGCCTCGCGCTTGCGGTGGCATTGGGTTTGTATGCCTGCGGATCAAGCGACGATTCAGGGGGGCCGTCATCGGGCGCGGACGCCAGCTCAAGTGGTGGAAAATCCGGAAACGGCGGATTGAGCGGTACGAGTTTTGATGCCGGCACCAAAACGGGCGGCTCAGGAGGTGGCGGCTCAAGCGGCACGGGAGGAGCACTCGGCATGGGCGGTAGCGCAGCCGTGATGGATGCCGGCGCGCCAGTCTGCTCACTCTTTATCGAAGCACTCGACGGCAAACCCTTGACCAGTCGACTCGCCGCACCGGGTGAGACGATTGCCCTCGCAGGCCGGGTTGCGGGGACGGTTGACACCACAACCCTCGATTGGCGTTGGAGCGTGTTCCGCAGTGGCGTCGCCGTATCGTTCACCGTTGCACCCGGGAACCCTGCCAGCATCAGTATTCCCATCGACGTGGCAGGCGTCTATCAAATCCGCGTGACAGCAAGCGACCTGTGTCAGGGAACAATTTTCGCAAACAGCGTGACGGCAACCGAACGACGAACCCCCTATTTTGTGCGCGTTCTTCCCCCTCCCGAAGCACAAAGTCTTCCCTTCGAGGAACTGCTGGAAATTGGCGGCGGGCTACCCCCAAGCAAGGACTTTCATTTGCAAGGCGGCACCCGCATCAAGATCGATCCGCGCAACGACAAGGGCATCGCCGTACCCAGCTACATCCGTATTACGCCTCGGACGTCAACCTTTGTGATCGAGGGCTACAGCGGTCTGCAGGGCGGCCTGGTACGGCAGGTGGCCGCCGTCACGACGCACGACATTTTGGTGGTTCCCACCGAACCTCTCCCGCCACGAAACTTCGTCGGGCTCACACTCGCGGCGATCGGCATCGAACCGTTCACCATGGCGCCTGGCATCGCCGTGCGCGGCAACATTCGACACAACGGCCAGCCGGTGGCGAATGCCCGTCTGCTGTTTCGCCAACAAGGCGTGCCCTCCACTTTGGGAACAACCGATACCAACGGAGGTTATGCCATCGACGCGCTGCCCGGCCGACATGCGTTGGTTCTCGAACCCACAGCTGAGTCCGGGCTTCCCCAAATCGCGCTGTCCGAAGCGGCGGGCGTGGTCTTTCCCGTCAACGCGCCCGGCGTACAGATCGATCTGGAGTTTGCGACGTTGCCGACCGCTGCGCTCACACTGTCTGTTCGAACACCCGACGGCACCACCGCGGTACGGGGCGCACGGGTCCACCTTGCTACCGCAAGTCCCCTTCCATCGGTCGCAACACTGACCGTGAATTTGGGCACACCCGTAGCAGTGGCCGGCAACGTCGTGCGACAGCTAGAAAGCGATGCCTTCGGCGTGGTACGTTTTGTCGGTCTCCCGAGGGCCACTTACGTGTTGCGCATCGTCCCCCCTGCGGGAAGCGCCAGTTCTGGGACCACCCATGTGAATCTATCGGTTGATCTGACGGGCGGCGACGTGGAGCGCGGAAACGTCTCGCTTGGAACGCGGATCAAGGCAACCGGTACCCTCTTGCCCGCAGCGCGGGCCGTGGGCGTACGCGTGCTTGCGATGCCGATCGCGTCGGACCGCTTCTCTATCTTGCCGGACGTCGATCCGTTGGCCAATACCGTCTCGACGGTTGTCGGCTCCAACGGTCAGTTCACACTGTCACTGTCGCCAAACCAGCCCTACCGATTCTTCGCTCATCCCGCACTTGGCAAAGAAATCGATTTGCCACGCACCCATCTGGGTGACCAGTTGATTGGGTCGAGTCCCGTCGCCCTCGATCCATGGACGCTTCCGACGGGCCTGGTATTTTCGGGACGTATTTATGACCCGAGACAACAACTGCTCACCCGAACCGTCCTTCAGATTTATTGCGTCGGAAACAACTCTACCTGCGTCAACCTCCTGTCTCCCAATATTGGGAATGCCCTTCCTGTGGGCGAAGCGTTGACCGATTCTCAGGGAACCTTCTCCATCGTTCTGCCCGATCCCGGCAGTAGCCAGTCACCATGAACGCCATCCTTCTTTGCGCCCTGTTGTTTGGAATGCAAGCGCCCGAACCTGTTGCAAGACCGCGCCCCGCCACAGCGACCGCGGCGCTTGATCAGGCTGCTGCAGCTTACGCGTATGGAGACATGAATTTGGTGGTCGAATCAGCCCGCATCATCGTCGAAGGTGGTGTTTCTTCAAGCACGCCGTTCGAACGCGCCGATGCCTTGCGCTTTTTAGGCATTGGACTTTATCTGACCGGGCGGATCGAAGGTTCTCGTGTTGCGTTTACAGAGCTGCTGCGATTGCGACCCGAGACCTATCTGGATCCCACGATCACTCGACCCGAAGTCGTTGCATTTTTCGGAATGCTCAAGCGCGACAACGACCATCGTCTGGCAATGGAACACCGGGCCAACTTGCCAAATCCGGTGTGGAATCTCCTGCCGCCTGCGGGACAGTTCAACAATGGTGATCGACACCGTGGATGGGTGTTGGCCGGAGCGCTCGGCCTCAGTTTCACGACAGCGGTCGTCACCAAAGTATGGTTGTTATCGTCAGAGCAAGGCAACCATACATTTGGCGATGCGACCGAGACGGCGACCACCATGCGAACCATCAATCGCTGGAGTGTGGGTGTTTTCGCGGTGGCGTACGTGGCAGGTGTGATCGATGGCTTTCTGCGCCATGGCAACGCCCCGACGAATTCGTCCGCCAATCCGAGCACCAACCTGTCCTTCGGTTTTGGCCTCAACAGCGCGCTGATGTCGATTTCCTTCTAGACGCGTACATGTGCGTCTCAGTGGGACCGAACTGACGCTCGCCTCTCAGTTCTTCATTGGCCTTGCACAAGGCCTGATAGGATTGGCCCCGAACGGAGGTCGGAATGCAGCGCATCGACGAGTCGGTGAAATGGATCGTTCCCGCAGTAGCATGTTTGGCGTTGTTGTTTCCGGCTTGTTCCGGAAATACCACGGGAAGCGCGGGTTCAGGCGGCACAACCAATCACGGTTCAGGTGGTACGAATCGACCGACCCCGCCCGATCCGAGCGCAGACCAGATCGTTTCTAGCTCGCTCGCTCGGCGTCTATCTCAGGCAGAGATCGACGCGACCCTTGAGGACATCCTTGGTGACACCAGCCGACCCGCGACGCGCCTGCTCAACGAAGATGAATTCAAACCGTACGACAACGACTATCCAATACAAAAGGGTTCGCAAGCTTTCACCGATGCGATGCGAGAGCTATCCCGGGAGGTTGCCGGCCGTGCGACGGCCAGCTCCGCCATTCGAGGCAAGTTCATGCCGTGTCAACCCAACGGTTCCGGCGATTCAGTCTGTTTCAAAACCGCGATTCAAGAGCTCGGTCTGCGCTTCCTGCGTCGACCCCTGTCAGCCGATGAGCAACTGCCGTATCTCAAGCTGCTCGCGTTCGCGACGGAAACCGTGCCCTCCATAACCACGGATTTTTGGACCGCCATCAACCTCTTGTTGCGCACCTTCATCCAGGATCCCGAATTTCTCCACCGAGTCGAGATCGGACGTGCAACCTCGACCGCCGGGGTCTTTGCGCTCGATAGCCACGAGGTCGCGTCGCGGCTTTCATACCTCCTGTTGGGTAGCACGCCGGATGCCGCCCTTTTGCAATCCGCTGCCAAGGACGAACTCATCACATCCGCGGGACGCGGTGCTGCGTTTGAACGCATGATGGAACAACCTCGGGCACGCGCACAGATATCCCGCTTCCACTCGATGTGGCTCGGATACCGCACGATCCCGCACCCCGCCGAGATGACAGCCAGGTTTGCTGCCGAAACCTCAAAGTTGCTCGAAACTGTCATTTTTGACGAGCCCTCGTCCTATTTTAATGTCTTCACCTCGACACGAACCTACCTGACGACGGCAGGCGCAACACACTACGGTCTACCGACGCCAGTAGGAGGCGCAGGCTGGGTCGACTACGGCAATTCGGGTCGCGCAGGTCTACTTTCGCACGGTGCGGTCCTTGCGGCATTCAGCAGATTTTCGGATACCAGTCCCACCCAGCGAGGCATCTTCGTACGCACGCGGCTTTTGTGCGAGACGATCCAACCGCCGCCTGCAACCGTGGATGTGGACCAGCCACCGGGAAATCCGGATGCAGAGTGCAAGACAGCCCGATACATGGCGCACATGGATCAGTCAGGCTGCAAATCGTGTCACAGCCAAATGGATCCCATTGGATTTGGCTTGGAAAACTACGATGTTGCGGGCCGCTATCGAGAGTCCGACAACGGCAAACCGCAATGCAAGATACCGGGCCAAGGCGAAGTCGTCGGTGTCGGCACATTCTCGGGGCCCAAGGCCCTGGCAGAACGCTTGATAGAATCCGGTCAACTTCAGGATTGCGTGGTCAAGCAACTCCTGACCTTCGCGCTCGGACGCGAGCTTGTGGATGCCGAGGAGCCCGTGACGAAAAAGCTGAGAACCACAATGAAAGCGAACGGAGATAGCTTCGTGTCTCTCTTGCGCACGCTTGTGACCGATGCCTCGTTCGCGTTGCGCCGCGTACCGGAGGTGAAGCCATGAAACGAAACACAATTAACCGGCGCACCGTTTTGCGTGGCATCGGTGGCGCTGCGGTCGCTCTGCCCACTCTTGAATGCATGCTCAACTCGCATGGCGAGGCGCTGGCGCAGGGAGGCGCGCTGCCTCGCCGATACGCGATCGTATTCGCAGGTCAGGCGCTCGGTGGCGACGCATGGGAACATGATCGCTACATGATTGGTGGTGTGCGAAAGCAAGAGGCCGGCCACTTCATCGCTCCCTCAACAACCGGGACGGACTATGCCCTCACCACCCCCCTGAAGCCTCTCGAAGCACTTAAGTCGGACTTCAACGTGATAACAGGGATGCGCATACCCTTTAGCACCACCTCCGCCGATCCTGCGGCAGTGCCCGTGGGTGGAGCCTTCCGGGACTTTCACGGCGGTGGCTGCTCGCCTCTGATTTCGGGCATGCGCTCAAGGTCGTCGTCGTTTCGCGCCGAAGGCATTACCTCCGATCAGGTGATATCCAACCTACCCGAGAATACAGGCATGACGCACACGCCTTCACTGGTGTTGCGCGCACAGCCGTCCTGGTATCTGGCGGGTTCAAGCTTCGCGGGACGGCAATACCTGTCCTATTCTGCGGCGGGCAAGGGAATCGAATCACAAACGAATCCACAAACTGCCTTCAATGCACTGTTTTCAAACTTCAAGCCCAGGGGCGGTGATGCGATTGCGGCGCAAGATTTTGAGAAACGCACGGAGCAAAGTGTTCTCAGTTTGATTCGCGATCGCCGGGAAGCGTTGCTGAG
>JAYUPZ010000668.1:0-5417 GCA_043759805.1 Myxococcales bacterium
GATCCAATCTACTTGTTGACCGGTGCCGAGACCTTTCTCGTCACCGACTGTCTGCGCACCCTGCGCGCCGCTGTTCTCGGCAGTGAAACGGGTGGCATCGATGGACTCAACTACGATGTCTTCGATTTGAAAGAGAGCGGCATGTTGACCGCGCTCGCTTCTGCTCGAACCGTAACGCTTCTCGGTGGCAAACGTTTTGTCGTGGCACGAGGTATTGACCTGCTCAAGGCCGCAGATCTTGAGCCGTTGCGGCTCTACGCCGAAAATCCAAACCCCGGATCCGTTCTCGTCTTGCTTTGCGACAAGGACGAAAAGGTGGATGGCCGACTCAAAACGTTTGCCGCTTTAAAGAAGCTCGGATTCGTGCACGAGTTCAGCCGCTTGCGCGATCGGGAGCTCGAGTCCTGGATCGCGAACAACGCCGCCCGACGCGGTTATCGATTCGACGGAGAGGCGGCACGCGCGCTTGGCCAGGCTGCAGGTCCCGATCTCGGCCGCATCTCTCAGGCCATCGAACAACTCGCTACCTACGCAATGGATCCGAAATCGCCGGGAACGGTCAACGTCACCCGGGCCGACGTCGAAGCCCTGATCCCGGATAGCCGCGAACATCAGGTATTCGAGATCGTACGTGCTGTCACCGAGGGCAAACGTGACAAGGCGTTACAACTGGTGGGCAGCATGTTCAATGCAGGGACGAGCCCGGCGACCACGATATCGTTGCTGCTCGTTGGCGCGGCTGCCCGACAAATGCGAAGCATCTGGCGAGCGCGCGAACTGGTACGGGCGGGAATGAGCGGCCCAGGACTCGCAGGGCAACTGGGTGTACCACCGTTTGCCGTCGACGATATTCTCAGCGCCGCACGTCGGATCAGCCAGCGAACACTCATGACCTCGATCGGACAGCTTTACGAGGCCGATCGGTCGCTCAAATCATCGCGGGTTAAGCCACAAGTGATTACAACCCGTCTCGTGCAGACGCTGGCCGAAGCTTGCGCTGGTTGACCGCATCAAGCGGACGACAGATTACTTGGCCGCAACAGCGTTAGACGCGACCGTCAAACGCGACACCAGCCGGGAGGCCGTGTTGGGCTTGATGAGGCCTTTGCGGCCTGCACGGGCGATCAACTTGATTGCTTCGGGCAATGTTTTCTTCACATCCGTGGAAGCAGCGGCTGCAACGGCAGCTCGGACTTCTTTGATCGCCTTTCGCATCGTACCCTTTTGGGCACGGTTGCGAGCAGTTCTACGGATGCGCTGACGGTTTGCCTTTTCGGCTGACTTGATATTCGCCATGGTACTGGAGGGACGCGAATATGGGCGAGCTGGCTTGCCCTGTCAAGGGCCACGACGCGTCCGCGTCAACCAATCTCGCCCGGCCCCGCTAGAGTTCGAGACCCGAGGGGTTGGCTTTACTTGCGGGCTTTACTGGAGCGGCCGCTGTGCCGTCTGAAGTACGTGCACTTCGGCCTGCTGCGTTGACAGCAGCCGCCGAGGGACTGGGGCCTGAGCTCGGGACCACCACGTCGGCCGGAGGGGCCTCACCCGGTTTTTTGAAGGTCTCTCCAGTGAGTTGGTCGATGATGTTCTCGTTCGCGTCCGAACCATTGCCCTTGGAGTTCAGGACCGCTTCCACGAGGGAATCTTGCGAGTTTCCACCACGACGTTTCTTGGCGTGGGCCTCGGCCAGTGTTTTCTCGTCTGCCTGATTGAATACGACCAGGCAGTAGACACCATAGAAGCCCGAACGATCGACCAACTTCAAGCCGTCGCCGGCCGTGCGCCACTCGTAATAATCGAGTGCTTTGCGGGTTTCGCCCTTGCGCGTGAACTCCACCTCGACCTCGCGCGCCTTACCAAACTGAGTCTGCATGATTGCGCCGAATTCCTCGAAAGACTTGTCGGCGACGCGCTCCTTGGTGAAGGCAATGAACATCTTGTAGAGACCGCCGTTCAGGAAAAATAGGTAGCGGGTCGAGGTTTCTTCCTTCGCCTGCAACATCGATTCGCCCGCTTTGTGGACAAATTCCTGATCGATGATCGAAACGTCATAGCCCGTCGATTTACCCGTAAATTCGACATAACCCTTGGTGATGTCCTTGATCTCGGCGCGCATCATCTTGCGGACGCGATCCTGTCGAGTGGGATCGTTAGCCGATTCCTTGAGCTTGGTTTCATAACCAGCGGCGAGACGCTTCTCGATGATCTTGCTGACCTCCGCGAGCGTCATTCCCCATTTGAACTCGCCCTTCAAAGTGGCGATGGCCTCGGCATTGGCGGGTGGTGGACCCTTGGCAGCCGGCACACTTTTTTTCGCAGCCTTTTTCTTGGCGGCACCCGCTGGGCCTGCCACCACGAGGAAAAGACCGACTACAAGAAACGAGATCCATCTACGGTTGGCGAGCAGCATCTTCATCAGGGCCTCCCAGCGTTGATACAAGGGTAATGATTAGCATCGGAGTGCACGGACTCCAAGCACACACGCGTCCGCAAAGCAGATTCACGGGTCGATCGAAGGAGCATCCGTGGCGGAGACCGCCTCTTGCCCGCCATCTCCGTCACTGGATTCGTTGGCCCAGTTGGGGTCAACCTTGGACGGCTTGAATGCATCGGCACGTCCGGAGAGCAGATCCCCGTTGGGATCCTCGGAATAGATCGCGTTTTCTTTGGGACCCGAATAGTCGATCCAAAAAGCTGATTTGTCCTTGCGAACGTCGAGGTGCACAAAGTTTGAGTTGGGGTAGTAGCCAACCCCAACAGCCGTGAATTCCTTGCGCAGGAAATCGCGGAGTTCAGTGTTCTTGATGCCAATGACACGAAAATCACAAGCTAGACCTTGTTTATGAGGTGATTTCGGGTTCTTCGCTACGGTCGGGTGCCGGTAGCCCGAAATGACCTCGATGCGACGGCCCGGGTAATGACGCCCCGTTTCGTAGATTAGACGAAGCAGGCGTGGGTCTATTCGATGCTGCTTGTTGGTGTGGTGGCATCGCAAGAAGTGGGATGCCTGGTTAGGCAGGGTGCGCACGGGCCGTCCACGGTCATCGGCAAGACGCATCATCATTTTTTCACGTCGATTCACGTGAAATAACTCCACAGGCGGCCATTTCCGTCGCGATTTTGGGCTTGCCGATGCAACCCTGCGTCTTGGCGACGCGACCGCACGGGTGGTCCTATTCGACACAGGTGAGCGACGGGCGGTTGTTTTACGAGCGGCCGCTGCGTCCCCGGTAGGGAGCAGCCCAAACGCCATGACGGCGAAGGCGACGGCGGCAAAACGGAACATCACCCCCAAGTCTGGGGGCGAAAGGGTCGACTACGTCAACTTCTTTCGTATTTCATCCAGCTTCGCCCAGGCATCGCGCGGGGACAGCGCGTCGGGATCGACCTCAAGAATTGCTTCCACCAGCGCAGATAGGCTCTCGGTCGATAGTTTCGGATGGCCCGGCAACGGATTACTCGGTGGGTCGGGTAAACGTGTCTCGAATAGACCGAGCTGAGCGCGTTGCTTCGCAGCCGGGGTCACGGGAGCCGGCCCCGTTGCGGGACCCAGGGTTTCCAATCCACGCAGAATTTGTTGTGCGCGTGCGACCACGCCGTCGGGCAATCCGGCCAAACGGGCAACCTCGACACCAAACGAACGTGATGCTCCGCCCGGGGTGAGCTTACGCAGGAAAACAACTTCACCCTTCCATTCCCGAGCCGCCACACTGACGTTCCGCACGCGGGGGTGGGTTTCGCCGAGTGCACAAAGTTCATGGTAGTGCGTGGCGAAGAGTGCACGAGCGCGAACCTCGTCGTGCACATGTTCCGCAACGGCCCACGCGATCGAAACACCATCGTAGGTCGAGGTGCCTCGTCCGATTTCGTCGAGCACAATCAAGCTGCGTGGCGTAGCGTGCCGAAGGATGTGCGCCGTTTCGCGCATCTCGACAAGAAAGGTGGATTCGCCGCGCGCCAGGTTATCGCCCGCGCCCACACGGGTGAAGATGCGATCGCAAAGGCCAATGCGTGCGCGCCGTGCTGGAACAAAGCCACCCATCTGCGCCATCACCACCGCGAGTGCGACCTGGCGAATCAACGTGCTCTTGCCGGCCATGTTGGGGCCGGTTACGAGCAACAACTGTTCGGCGTCGGCGTCCAGCTTCACATCGTTCGGCACAAAACCGCCCGCAGCAGCAAGCGATTCGACGACAGGGTGGCGCGAATCTTCAAGTTCGATGACGCGCGAATCGTCGATCTCGGGGCGCACATAGCCGTTGCGATGGGCCTTCTCGGCCATCGCGGCCAACACATCCACGGCGGCAACACGACCGGCGAGCTGCAACAAGGCCGTTGCGCGGGTTGCAACAGCATCGCGCAATCGATGGAACACTTCCAGCTCAAGCGCAACACGGCGATCATCGGCGCTTCGAATTTTCTCCTCGTATTCACCAAGTTCTGGCGTGACGAAGCGTTCTGCATTGGCGACCGTTTGTTTGCGTCGATAGTCGTCGGGAACATTGGCCAGATGAGACCGCGTGATCTCGATGAAGTAGCCAAAAACGTTGTTGAACTTGACCTTGAGCGACGGGATCCCGGTGCGCGCGCGTTCACGGGTCTCAATCGCGGAAATCCCATCGCGACCACCGGCCGCAATGGCGCGCAACTCGTCCAGATCGGCCGAAACACCGTCGCGGATGTACCCGCCGTCCTTCGTGCTGTTGCCCGCGTCATCCTGGAGAGACCGCACCAAATCATCGGCGAGCGGCTGTTCCAGTTGTTCCGCGTTTCCAAGCCGCAATAGACCTGCATCGCCGGGGTGCTCACCCGACAGATCCGCAGACAGACCCGCGAGGGTGTCTTGCAGAAGAGGCAACACCGAAAGCGATCGACCGATGGCAGCCAGATCACGCGGCGTCGCAACGCCGAGGCGGGCGCGTCCCGTCAACCGCTCGAGATCACCCAGCTCGCAGAGCTTGCTGCGAACCTCGTCGCGCACCAACTGGTTATCTACAAGCGCTGCCACGGCATCCTGCCGGCGCCGGATCGCTGCCACTTCGCGCAGGGGAAACAACAGCCAGCGTCGAAACAAACGCCCACCCATGGCGGTCGCTGTGGCATCCAGAACCGAAAGCAATGCACCGTCGCGCCTCGCCCCCAACATGGTTTCGGTAAGCTCAAGATGGGCACGCGCCTGCTCGTCGATTACGAGGTAATCATCGCGCAGGAACAGCTCCAGGCGATGCACCGGCAAGGGCGAAGCCAGCTGAGTGCCCCGGACGTATCGCAACACACGCGCCGACGCGAGGGTCAGCTCGGGATTGCGCTCAAACGTGTCGCGCTGGGTTGGCTCCGAAAGAAAGTCAGACAGCTCGGCGAGCGGATTCGCTATCTCGGCATCGGCGAGCGGCAACCGTGAAATCGCCATGCGGGGG
>JAYUPZ010000669.1:0-5403 GCA_043759805.1 Myxococcales bacterium
GGTTGACCGCGCTGGTATTGAAGGTCTCGCTCCCTCTTCGGGTTCCGAGTTGGAACCGTTGGTTTCCGTACTACAAGGCGCGCGCACGGGGATCGAGAAACAGACGTTCGAGCACGCAGCTTGTCCGATGGTTCGCTCCACAGGAAGGGGAGAACCATCGTCCTGCGGCGTCGCTTGAGCGAGTGAGCGCATCTCCCGTGATTCGACATCACAAGTTTCTTTTCGACTGGGTGCGGTGGCATCAAACGGTACTTGTTAGAGAAGTCCCCACCTTTTGCCTCTGCGAACGTCGAATATCACATCATCGTCCCAGGCGAATTCGATCGCACGAGCCCAATTGGCGACGGTACGTTGCACGAAATAGCCGGTCCGCTGACGCCACGGAGCGACGAGTATCGCATGTTCGGATCGAGCACCAAGATTATCGATCTAATTCTAAAGTTACGGCCCGATGTGGTCGAACTCGGCAGCCATTACGGGCTTCCCACGATCGTCAACCGGGCTGTTCAGCGCTTGCCCTATCGACCACGTGTTGTCGGTTTCTTTCACAGTCATCCACGGCAGGTTGTCGAACCCGTGGTACGTTTTCTGCCGACCCGTATCTTGGGCGACGTGCTGGCCGAAATTGTCTGGAAATATTTGTGTCGCCGACATGCTGGATACGACGCGACCCTCGTTGCATCGCGTACCATCGAAGATCAACTGGCGCGAAGGGGTAACTTCCCGACGTGGCGTAGGTTGTCTCGCGGCGTTGTGGATGTTGTCGCGTCCGTGAGTCTGCATCACTGATGCAAGACTTTTGCACTGCGAAGTGCAATTCTCCTGGTGCATGCCACCGTTTTTTGATCCTAAAACGACGCCGAAGGGTGGACTTTCGGCACCCGCGACGCAGCGCAATCGCGAGCCGATCCTGGCCGTCCTTGATCGGATCTTGCCCAAACGGGGTACGGTTCTTGAGATCGCCAGTGGCACGGGCGAACATGCCGTGTATTTCGCCGCCGCGATACCCGGGGTTGTGTGGCAACCGTCGGATCCGGCGACACTGCACCTGCAAAGCATCGCTGCCTGGTGTGAAGCCACGGGCGTCGCGAACGTGCTTGCGCCTATCGTTCTGGACGTCGAGAAGGTTCCCTGGCCAACGAAACACGCCGACGCCGTGGTCAACATCAACATGATTCACATCGCGCCCTGGTCGGCCTGTATCGCGCTGATGGAGGGCGCTGCATTGCTGCTTGAACCCGGTGCGCCGTTGTTTCTGTATGGGCCGTTCAAGCGCGACGGCAAGCACACCTCTGAGAGCAACGAGGCGTTTGATGGGAGATTGCGCTCCGAGGATTCGCGCTGGGGTGTGCGCGATCTGGGGGATGTGCAGTCTGCGGCTTTGCAAGCGGGTTTTGAGCTACAGGAGATCGTCGCGATGCCCGCAAACAATCTTTCCGTTGTGTTTCGACGGGCGGGATAGAGCCCCAGTCACGCTTCAAGACCGCCGGTCGCCGCCTGGGACAAAGCCACTGCCACGATTGCTGCCGTTTCGGTTCTCAGAATGCGGGGCCCTAGCCCCACCGAAACAAAGCCGATGCTGGCGACCCTGGCCACATCGTCGGGTGAAAAGCCCCCTTCTGGACCAATCAGAAGCACGATGTCCCGGCATCCTTCCGGAATCGATCGAAAAAGAGATCGTTGATTCTCTGATTCCCAAAGAACCAGTCGAACGGCTTCGGGCATCGCAACGTTCCTTGCGGCTTCATCCAGACCCAGTGGTTCGTCGATTCGGGGTACGTCCGCACGACCGCACTGACGTGCCGCTTCGCGCGCGATCGTTCGCCACCGTTCGAGTTTTGCGGCCGCCTGCCCGGCATCCAAACTCGCCCTGGCGGTAACGACCGGAACGATCGCGGTCACGCCAAGTTCGGTCGTCTTCTGCACAATGAGTTCCATGCGATCCGCCCGCGGCAACACCTGCAACAGCGTGATACGCGTCGCGGGTGCCGGGATTGTTTTGCGGGCCCCCAGTCGCAGCGAAAGTGACTGCCGGTCAATCGACAGCACCTCGGCGTCGATCGCATTGCCGTGTCCATCGAAAACCCCCAGGGTATCCCCAACTTGAACCCGTAACACGCGCACGAGGTGTTTGTAGGCGAGGCCATCCACCGTCAAGGTGTCCCCGATCAGGCGTTCCGGTTCAATGAAGATCCGAGCGGTCATCTTCGTAGCACGCTGAGCGCCGACCACTCGCCGTCCACGGCGTGGTCAGTGAGCTCGAATCCAACCTGTCGGTAAGCGGCAATCACCGAGTCCGCCTGCTCGTTCAGAATCCCGGACAGAATTGCGCGTCCACACGGAGCGATTGAATCAAAAATCTCACCTGCGAGCGGAATCAAGACCGGAGCCTCGATGTTCGCAAGCAGGAGATCAAACGGTTCCGGATCGCGGGAGCGCAGCTCGGCCAAGCTGGCAGTCTCGGACTGAACGGACGTGATGTCGTTGTCGGCAAAATTTTCCCGGGTACAGGCGACGGCTTCGTCGTCGATGTCGGCCGCCATGCCCTTGCTCTCGGGCCAGAGCCGCGCGGCCGCGATAGACAGGATGCCCGAACCGCAACCAAGATCGAGAAACCGGTTTACAACGTGTTTTGCATCGGCCAGCATCTCGCACTGTCCGACCACGAGGCGCGTCGTGGGGTGGGCGCCGGTGCCGAACGCGCGTCCCGGATCGAGATCGATGATGATGTTTCCCTCTTCGGGTGGGCGACTCGCCCGATCCCAGGAGGGGCAAACGTAGACGCGCTTGCCGATGCGGGTGGTGTGGAAAAATTGTTTCCAGACGTCGCGCCATTCGGATTCGTGTGACACGCGTTGCCGGATGATGGGGGTATCAATGCTGGCACCCGCCGCGCGCGCGAGGGTCAGGGTGTCGTCGATTGCGGCCAGAACATCCGGTGCTTTTTGGGGGTCTGCTTGAACGACCAGAATCACAAAGCCCTTTGGCGCGCCGAGCAGGGTATCGGCATCTCGAATCTCGACGCCGTCACACAGTTCAGAAAGTGTGGCTGCAAGAAGTTCCGCCACGTCTTCGCCAACTTCGACCTGGATTTCGGTCCAAACCGTATCTTTTTCGCTTTGAGGCATGTTGTTTTCGGTTATGCGAGCGCTTGTTCAATATCGGCCAGCAGATCGTCCACGTCTTCAATGCCCACGGAGATCCGCAAAAGGCCGTCGGTTATCCCCTGGGCCGCCCGGGTTTCGGGGGAAAGGGCACGGTGAGAAAACGATGCGGGATGGGTGACAAGAGACGAGACGCCGCCAAGGCTCGAAGCCCTGCGTATCACGTGGATGCGGTCGTAGAAGTCACGTGCCGCCGCCAGGCTTCCAGAATCGAAGGAAACGATGGCACCGGGACCGCGCAGTAGGGTGGCTGCACGGGCGTAGTCAGGGTGCGAGGTAAGACCGGGATAATGCACGGCCTGGATTCGCGGATGTTGCGACAGATGTTCGGCCAGGCGTTGTGCTGAGCGCACCTGGCGTTCGATTCGCAGGGGCAAGGTCCGAAGCCCGCGCAAGGACAACCAGGCGCAGAAGGGATCCATAATCGCGCCGAGTACCGTGCGGTGCTTGCGGATACTGGTTGCGGTCTCCGAACTGGCAACCGCGATTCCACCAACCAGATCGCTGTGTCCCGCCAGGTACTTAGAAACGCTGTGAACGACGACGGTGGCGCCAAGGGCGAGGGGTTGCAGCAGACAGGGCGTTGCAAAGGTGGAATCCACGATAAGGGCAATCCCATGCTTCTGAGCGAGCGCCGCGAGCGCCGCAACGTCGGAAACGCGCAACAAGGGGTTGGTGATTGTCTCGATGACGATAGCCCGCGTATCGGGTCGAATCGCGGCCGCAACGGCTTCCGTTTGCCATGCCGGTACGAAAACACCCTGTAGTCCCATGGCGGGCAGCTGATCGCGCACCATCTCGGTTGAGCCGCCGTAGAGCCCCTCTGAAACGATCAGGGTCGAACCCTTCCCCGTGCCCAGGATTGCCCCAAAGAGGGCGGCTGTGCCTGAGCCAAAGGCCACCGCTTCCAGTTTATCGCCACCCCCTGCGTCTTCCAGCCCGGCGACAGCCTGTTCAAAGGCCTGCACCGTTGGATTGCCGTGACGGGCATAAAGGAAGGCGTTCCCCTGCGCCGCCTGATCTGCAGCGTTTGAATCCGCGTACTCGAAATTGCTGCTCAAGAAAAGCGGCGGGACATGGGGATGCTCACCGGCACGACCCGTTCCCCAAACTGCCTCGTCCCGAGGCGCGTCGCCATGGACGGCACGTGTCGAGAATCCCGTTGCCTGTTTGGGCAACGGTGACGATGTTTCCGCGGTGAGCTTCCCGCGGTCTCCGTTTTGGCTCACCGCGAAAAATCCCGACCTGAAGCCTTATCGGCCAGGTCGACGTTTCATTTCACGACGGCGACGTTTGCGGGCTTCGCGCATCTTCCGTTTCTTCTTGACGGAAGGCTTCTCGTGATAGCGGCGACGCTTGATCTCTTGAAGAATTCCTTCCTTAGACATCTTCTGTTTCAGCACTTTTACCGCCTTTTCGATCGAATCTCTTACTTCGACCTCAAGGGGTTTTCCGTGCAGCGTTTCCAAAGTGCGGGTCTCGGCGGTGGTCATCGTTTTGGGGGCGCGAGTAAAGCACTGCGTCCGATACCGGTCAAGCCCGATCGCCGGCGTGTCGCGCGGGGTCCGAGTCCTTGAGGAGTCAGGCGAGGCGAAAAGACGAGAACCGTGCCGGCTTCCTGATAGGGCACGGTCGTCCTCCGGTTTACACGTTACGAAAATTACGTAAGCTGAAAAACATAAAAATTCATTGCTGAGCCGAGTCGGCTTGGGTTATGAACGTGGTTCCTGCGAAAACACGACCGCTTGTCGGGTAGGCAGAGCGGATAGAGAACAAGGAGAGTCGAATATGTTGGGCGCGAAGGTATTTACTGCGACGAAGGCAAGGGATCGTGAAGACCTGGGTGACGCTGTTACGCGCTGGATTCATGACAACCCCAAGGCCAAGATCGTGGACAAGGTTGTCACGCAGAGTTCCGACAGCGAGTTCCACTGTCTCAGCATTACGATTTGGTACGAGGCTTAGGGGCTACCGAAGTCTAAGTACTGACCGCGCGGCGCCATCTTTGCTGTGTCAAGATGGGCGCCATGCGATTCGGGTTCCTTCTCAGGCGAAACAAGCCAGAGGCCGTCGAGACGGCGCGTGAGCTCAGTTCATTGCTGGCAGCTGCAGGCAATCAGTGTTTTCTTTGTGAAGAGCCTGTAGCGCCCTGGGACGGAATAACCCTGGTTCCGCGAGTCTCGCTGGGCGCGTCGATCGACGTTCTTGTGGTTCTTGGCGGTGACGGTACCTTTCTGGA
>JAYUPZ010000670.1:0-5391 GCA_043759805.1 Myxococcales bacterium
GTCGAAAAACACGGCGGCAGTACCGTCAACCCTCGGCTTTCGCTCGAGCGATATAGCGGACCTTTCGAAGAAGTCTTCGGGGCCACTGCCCTACACTTGATACGCAACACACCAACAATCAGCGAGATCGTCATGGACCCCGCGGCCGCAACGATGATCGTTGCCGTCGACGCGGCCATTCTGTGCGGCCTGGTAGAGCTTGAAAGCGCCAGGGCGGGCGCCCGGGTCGCAATACCTTCTGTCAACGAGATCGCCGGCTCGTCGCTATCGCTCGAACAGCTCACAGTCGACTCGACGCCAGCGATGTCGTCCGAAGGGTTGCCGGCACTCGACATGGATCTTGGTGCCAATCCCCTCGGAATCATCGGAGAAGACACCGCACCCATCGCTCTTGCGCGAGATGACGACGAGGGCGCAGCGCCGATGATGCCGATGTCGGACATGGACTCGGGTGTCGTCAACGTGGATCACCTGGCCTCGCTGAGCCTGATGCAGGCGAACGAATCGGGATCCGTGCCTGCTGTACGCGGCAACGATCCGAACGCGGTGGTGCTGAACGCTTTCCTGCAAATCCACGGGAAAAACCTGTATCAGGTGCTAGCCGTTGAGCCCGGCGCAACGATCGATCAAATCGTCGTTGCCTACGAAGTACAAACCCGAAAATTCGCACCAGACGCTTTCATGGGCGTTAACCTTGGCGCCAACGCAACCAAACTCGAAAACATACGGGGCGCATACAACCGTGCTTTCAAGGTGCTGACCAACCGAAAACTCCGGGCGGACTATGACCGCGATCTTGGTAAACGTGCGCCTGAGGACGATTTGCTCGGTGCCGAACTTTTGTTCGGCGAAGCGCGACAACTGATCGACGACAAGCGTCCGCAAGAAGCCCTCGCCAAACTTGACAAGGCCATCAGGGCGGCACCCGAAGAGCCCGCGTACCACGCATTCATGGGATGGGCTCAGTTTCTCGCAGGTGGAAAATCCGACGCAAACGCAGGGCGCGAACGCATCGAACATGCGTTAACCCTCAACCCAGACCACGTTGACGCACACGAATTTCTGGGGCGACTTGCCTTTGCCACAGGCGACGAGGACACCGCTCGCCGGGAACTGGAGCGGGTACTTGAACTTGATCCCAAGCGCGTGGATTGCCTCGTCCCTCTCTCGGAGATATTCGCCAACACCAGTGAATTTCACGCCACCGAACGGGTTTACAAGCGCACGTTGCGCGCTCTTGGCGATCGCCATCTGAATTTACGTCAACGACTTTGGAAGGAACTCGCGCAACTGTATGACGGCGAGTTCGACGATCCGGCGTCAGCTCGAATTGCGTTTGAGATGGCCGCCCGGTTGTCGCCAGAGGACATTGAGCTGCAACGCAAGGTCGTGCAACTCAATGCGCAGGATCTCAACCGGTGGAAAGACATCGCACGTGCCATCGCTGCGGAGTGGCGCGTTCGCCCCTTTGATGCCGAACTCGGATCTGCGCTGGTCGATCTTTTCCTCCGTGTCGGCAAAAACGATGCCGCGACCATCGCAGCATCGGCCATGGTCCTCCGCGGACTCGCGACCCCGGAATATCGCAACATCGCCGACCGAAGCGCACCACGGCTTCTGACCCGGCTGTCGCAATCAATCGATGGCACCATGTTGCAACGCATTCGCCATACCGGCGAAGACGTCGAGATGGAATTCTTGTTTGCTACGCTGTCGACCCGAGGCATCTTGCCCGCATTTACCGACGCGGAAGTCGGTTTATTCGGCGAACAACCCCTGCGAGACAACGAGCTGCCCAACGTATTTGCCCGTGTGCTCGAATACGTGTGTGGCGTTTTGAAAGTCAAAGTGCCGCAGCGAATCTTCAACATTGACGCACTTGATGGCGACGCACGCCTCGCTGACACGCGACCCCAGGCGCTCTTCGTGGGACCACGCCTTCTCCAGTCGAACGACACCGTTGAGCTCGGTTTCCGTCTGGGCCGGGCGATGTCGTTTGGTACCGCTGGACGACTCACCGGAGCGTCGCGCTCGGGCAGACAGCTCAAGCCCTATTTGTTGGCATGCATGGCCTTCGCACGCCAAGCACTCTCCGCGGGTGAAATTGAGGTTGTCCCCATTGTCGAACAGCTGGAAAGCTGTGACGCCCCGATTCGACAACGCTTGAAGGATCTGGGAACACGACTCGTCCGGGATCGATCGGCCATCAACCTGTCCGCCTGGTCGAAGTCTCTTTCAAGAACGGCCAATCGGTTGTCTCTGCTGGTATCGGGCGATTTACTGCGGGTCGGGCGTGCAATCGGCGAAGAGGAAGGCGGAGAAGCCGTCGAGGATTTGCTTGAGTTTGCGCTTTCGGTCGAACACTTCGACTTGCGGGAAGAGCTCGGAATTTCCTCGGTTGTTTGATTAATTGGCGCGTTCCGCGTTGTCAAAGGCATTGCCGACCGACCTAAAAGACTGCTATACGAGCCCTCTCTCCCCGGAATTTGTGAGGGAGCTAACAAATCTCTACCAGGATCACTCGCAGATATGTCGCAAAACCAGAACAGCACGACGACCCGTTTCAACGGCGTCAAGATCTTCTCGGCTACGATGGCGCAAGAGCGTGAGCACCTTGGTGAGAAGGTAACTGCCTGGATTCGGGATAACCCGAATGCTCAAATCGTCGACACGATCGTAACCCAATCGTCGGACGAAGCATTTCATTGTCTTGCGATTACTGTGTTCTTTTGGGAAGAGCGCAAGTAGAGCGCAAGTAGAGCGCAAGTAGGCGCGTTTCGGCCGCCCTAGCTACTCACAAACACAATCGGGAAGCTAACGACCAGACTACCCTGCTTGCTGCGGGGAAAGGTCCAGCGCGCGATCTGCTTGGTCACGCAATCGGCCAGATCGGTTTTGGAAAACGAAGGCGCATCGACGAGCACGTCGCTGGCGGTCCCTTCCTTATTTATCGTGAAGCTGAGAATGGCGCGGCCCGACCGGGCGAATCCCACCTTCGAAAGTCGCTGGTAGCAAAACTTCACGTTGCCCAGGTATCGCTTCACAGCGTGTGAAATCTCTTCAGCGGAGGGGCGCTCCGGCAAAACAGCGTTTATCACCGAGCCCGGAGCCGATACGACCGCCGTCTCGCGCAGGTCCGATACCCGCCGAACGCGTCCCATCAGACCCTCACCGCGATTGTGCTCGATATAGTAGGGCTCGGCCGATTGTTGGATCGATCGCCAATTTTCCGAAAACGTCGGGCCTTCTTCGGGGGAAACGCTCGGCGGCGTTTGCGAACGTTCACACGAAAAAGTAAACGCAGCACAAAACAACGCCCCTGTCCCCCAACCGGGCTTTCGATTGTCCTTCAAAGACTTCGAGCCTCGATGCTAGCCGCCGACAAAGACGAAGGGATAGCTGACCGAACCGCCACCTTTTTGCGACTTGGGGAACGACCAACGCGCTACTTGATTTGAAACGCATTTGGAAAGCGAGGTTCCTGCAAAGTTCGGTGCATCCACCTTGACGGCAGAGACAGCACCATCGGCACCAATGCCAAACGTCACAATCGCCTTGCCCGAACGGACCGGGCCTGTGCGTCCCATCGTCATGTAGCAACCCTTCACCGCCGACATCTGCCGTCGGATGACCGACTGAACCAACTCACCGGGCGGGACATCGGGCAGCGTCGCTTGCTGCACTGCCATTGCTTCATCCTTCGCCGGGTCAGGGCGCATATCGGACGCGCGTCGTACGTTTCCCATCAAGCCTTCGCCCTTGTCGTCCTCAATGTACAGAGCCTCGACGCCTTGCTGCGCGAGATCTTTCCACTTGGAATCAAACGCAGGATCGACCGCCGGCGCCAATTCAGGCGCACTCGCCACAGGCGCCGCGGCCTGCTTCTCACACGCCGACACTGAAAGCAGCGCCAGCAGACTTGCCCCGAAAACACCCCGATGCAAAACGTTTCTATTCATTGCCTGGTTATTGTACCGCAAAAAATGCTGCGCCCCGCTACCGTTTTCGCCCGGGTTCAGAAGGGACAAAAGGTGCAATGGTTCTCGGACGATACGGCGACGCCCGCTGCGCCCGGTACACCCGGCGCAAGACAAAAAGCCAAAATCCGACCGAAAGCAGCACCACGACAGCCCAGATTTTCCAGTCGAGCCGGTGCCCGAGGGCGTAGTTGTAGAGGCCGTGAAAGAGGACAGGGAGAAAGAGTGCGAGGCCGCGGTTGATCCACGGGATGAGGGGTCGTCCCGGTTTCGGAAACTTCACCTTGCCGATGTAGTACCCCATGGTGCCGCCAAAAAGTGCATGGGCTGGGACGGCAAAAACCGCACGCTGCCAGGCAATCGCAAGGCCATATTTCTGCAGGTAGATAAAGTTTTCGAGCGTCGCAAAACCAAGCGCAATCGCAACACCGTAGACCAAACCATCGAGTCGCTCGTCAAACTCGTCCCAGTGGTATACGGCCGCGGCCAACACCACGAGTTTTGAGATTTCCTCGACAGAACCTGACAAAACAAACGCGTCAAACAGGCGGGTGAACTCGGTTCGGGGTTCGAGCCAGGATTGTGGAACCACGTCGGCCGCCCAAAATGCAATCCCCTGTGCGGCAATCATCGAATACATGCCGAGCAAGTAGGCTGCCACGACGTGATGCAAGGGCTCGCGTTCGTAGCGATCGCGCCAGTAGAAGTAAGTCATCAACCCCATGGAAGGGGCCGCCGCGACGAGGATGATGAAGAGTAGAGACATCCGACGTGCCAGGGTACCTCAGGCTTGCTATAGTTGGCGAGCACGTCTCGAAAGTGTTGTGCAAATTGAAAACTGAATATTTAGGGGGCGAATTAGTTTCGACGGGAGATCGGAAAGTGTGTGTTGCGTGTCGAGGCGCCCATGGCCTCGTAAAAATGGGCAAAAAACGAACAGCAAACGACAACTCGTTTGCTTTGGCAGCCTAAAAAACTGACCAGACCGCGAACCCGGGAGTTGCCTGCGGCCCGGGGAAGCGGACAATTAGCGGGCTTGGTTTGCGTCGGTGACCTTCTGACGACGTAGACGACTATTTTGGAGGGATAAGCTTCGGGATGTTGGCCAGCGAGCGAACTCGAGGACGAAAACCTTATCGCCGGATACACACGTAGTAATGCATATAGACCGCTCGCGGACCCGGGTGCAATTCCCGGCGCCTCCACAAATTAGTGCTACGAAACCACCGCTCCGAGCATCGCGACCGTGGCCGCATGTAGCGTACCGTTGCTCGCGATGATTCGGCCCGTGCGTGGATCGAATTTACCGCCGTCGTAGTCGGTCACCTGTCCACCGGCGGCCATCACGAGCGCCGCGCCGCCTGCGATGTCCCACGGGCCGACGTTGCGCTCGAAATGGACATCGAACCAGCCA
>JAYUPZ010000671.1:0-2519 GCA_043759805.1 Myxococcales bacterium
GCGCGCGCAGGCCCTGTCCGCGCCGTCGACCCTGTCGCCAGCGTCAGAAAAGACCCTGTCACAGACCAATCGAGATCGGCCGGCCAGTGAGGCGCGTATGCGAGGTGAACGCGAAAAAGCGTTGCAGCTCGTCCTACAAACACTCGATGCCAACGCGGCCACGACGGAGACGGGACTGTTGCTTGCCAATCTCGGTGAGCTCGCACGTGCCCGAACCGTGTTGACAACATTGTCAGTGGCCCGACCCGCGCCGAACCTCGGCTGGCTTCGCGTCGCCGTCGATCTGGGCGCCGGTGCACCGACCGCTACTATACCGAATCACGCCGACACGCCCGAGGCGACCCTGATCGCCGCTCGTGCTTCGTTTCGGGACGGAGGACCCGGGGCGCTCGCGCGTTATCTCGCAGGACTGAAACCGTCACACATCGCTTCTGATTCGGATCTGGGTTCATTGCGGCTTCTCACGCAATACAGGCGAGGCGATAGCGGCGCTCGATACGCCTTCAACCTCCAAAAGGAGGCCGAACAATTGAGTCCGGTATCCGCTTACGTCGCCGGATGGCTCGCGGGTGATCACCGAAGGTTGTCGGTGTTCTGGTTCGGCCGGGCTCTGACGGGCCACGGCGACCGTTGCCTGGCCGCGCGATGGTACCGCGAGCGGCGGAAGATGCTTCACCTACCCGTGCAGCGGCAGTTCGAGCAAGAGCTAACCGACGCCGGTTGTCGGCTCTAGCATTTTCTTCATTTTGAAATGACCTCGTCGGTTTGACGAGGCATTTCTGGTGCCCCTACCAGATCGGCGTAAGCCAATCTTTTCGTGCAGGAATACGACCACGCACAACATCGTCAAACAGTTTGCCAATTTTTTCGGTCAGCGGACCGCGCGTGCCATCGCCGAGGACACGCCTGTCGACTGAGCGCACGGCCGTGACCTCTGCACCCGTACCACAGAGAAACATTTCGTCCGCAATATACAGTTCGGTGCGCCCGATGTGACGTTCGACGAACGGGATACCAAGTTCAGCGGCAAGCGCAATCAGCGTGTTGCGGGTGATGCCGTCGAGGTTGTCGGCCGTGCTCGGCGGCGAGATCAACGTCCCCTCTCGCAAAATGAAGACGTGTTCAGCAGATCCTTCGGAAACGAAGCCTTCTTCGGTGAGGAAGATCGCCTCGGTATACCCGTTGTCCATGGCCTCACGACGGGCCAGAGCACTATTGAGGTAACCGCCCGTTGCCTTGGTACGAGCAGGCAACGCGGTTTCTCGAATGCGTCGCCAGCTGGAGATACACACGTCGATCGGCTCGGCCGAAAGGTACTTGCCAAGCGGCATGCAATAAACCGTCAGCGCGGTCTGGCTCTCGTCCAGGATCGGTGACAGTTCATTCGAGTTGGCATAAAGGAGTGGTCGAATGTAGACATCGCCGTGGATGTCGTTGCGACGCACAACCTCGGTCAGGATATTCATGACCTCTTCCACGGTACCGGGCAAACGCATGCGCAAGATGCGCGCCGAATGCTTGAGTCTTTGTACATGGCGCTCAAGACGGAAAAGATTGACCTGAAGGCCGTCGTCGGTTTTATAGCCGCGAACACCCGCGAAACATCCAAGCCCGTAATTTAGCGCGCGCGAACGCACGGAGATCTTGGCCTGGGATTCGGGACGAAACTCTCCTTCAAAATAGACGATCGGGTCCATCCCAATTTCCTACGCTTTCCGGGCGGAAATGCAACCCCCAGCACGGCGCATGCTCGCGCGGTTCACCGTATCAATTGCACGCAACGGGCGCACCGTCGAGGGCGACGTCGTCGATCCACACATCAAGCGGCTGATCGTAATCTTCGGGATGATAGGTGAAGTATCCAACATCGACGGTATCGAAATTCGGATAGGGAGCAACACCGATGGCCTTGCCAATCAGAGAACCGTCGACGGATACCGAAATTGATCGGGCGGCCAGGTTGGCCTCCCACTGGATGCACGCCCAACGTTGTGAAGGGAACGGCTTTTGAAATCGGGTGATCTCACCCGCGGGCGCCAACAACCAGGCGCCAAACTGTCCGCCAAACTCGACGTTTGGTGTGCCCCCGGCCCGGAATAAATAGGTGTGCCCGAGCTGCTGGTGAGACTGACTCATGTAGTAATACATGCGCCCGTAAAGGGTACCCGTGTGCTTGAAATTTCGGGCCCGAATCACTGCGCCGGTAGACCCCTTCGTCAGACGAACGTGATAGGCCTTTGTCGAACCTTTGCGCGCCAGTTCGGGAGGCAGCGCTTCCACCTTGGCCAACGATGTCGAAGATCGGAAAGGCGCGGTGATCGTGCCGTCGTCGAAGTCCGAGCAAAGCAAGGTGGTACACGTCGACGCCGACGTGCCACCTGTTGCCGCGCCGCCAGTTTGAGCACTTCCCCCGATATTGGAAATGCCGCCTTCGCCCCCAGATGCGGGACTGCCGCCGGATGCGGAAGAACCACCCATGCCTCCGCCTCGTTCTGACGGGGACATTTCTTCACCCGCCC
>JAYUPZ010000672.1:0-11386 GCA_043759805.1 Myxococcales bacterium
CACTACGGACTGACGCCGCCGACCAGCGCTGGCTTTTTGCCGCAAATGCCTGCGAAGCAACCGAGGGCGGGTTTGTTGACGCTCGGTGCATTTCTGGTGGCTGCGTCAACGCATGACGCTCCCTCACCCACGCGCTACGGCGTGCGCGTTCGCGATGATTTCTTGTGTCATCGGTTGCCGCCACCCCCACCCGGCGTCGATGCGGACTTGCCGCCCTTGCAAGAAAGCGACAGCGTCCGGGGCCGTACCGACGCACACACCACGGAAAGCAGTTGTGCCGGGTGTCACCGCTACCTTGATCCCATCGGTTTTGCCGCTCTTTCCTTCGATCACCTGGGCCGAATGTCGGATCGTCCGGAGTCCACCAAGGGAATGATTGTGGATTTCGATGGCCAGGGCGACGTCCCTTTCAACGACGTTCAGGATCTGGGGCGTTTGCTTGCTTCGAGCGAGGCGGTCCACGCATGCTTCGCCCGCAAATGGCTTCACTTCGCGACCGCTCACGAAGTAGACGGCAACGTCCGTTTGCCTGACGCAATCGATCAGGCATTCGTTGCAGAAAAGCCCGGCGGTCGGGGCGATCTGTATGCGCTTTTGCGGGCGCTGGCGAATAGCGATCTGTTGCGATTTCGCGAGGCATCCCTTTGACACGCACCATTCACACAACCGGAGTACGAATCATGGAGCGAAGAAAATTTCTCAAGGCGTCGAGTGTCACCGCGGGATTGGCGGCAGGTTTTTTTCGCAACCTTTCTGCCCGAGCTGCCGGGGATCTTGCGGCCCCCACGCGACTCATCATCCTGACCAAGCCCAACGGAAGTTCGCAGAAGACCGGCAACTTCCGCCTCGCCGACGGACGCGTGACCATTCCTTCGGGATCTGCCTTGGCACCGCTCGTGCCATTTCAAAATCGCATGAGCGTGATAAGCGGAATGTCTTACACCGGGATGCCGGATGCCGCGTTCGGCTGTCATCTGGCGGATCCATTCGTACTGTCTTCGGGTTTCGCGAAGGTCGCACGCGGTCGCTGGGATGGTACCGACAATTCGTACGACTACTCCGCGAATGCCGCCACGGTTGATCGATTCATCGCCGGCCAACTGCCCAAAGTTCCACTCGAATCCATCATGGTGCACGATCGTCCCTTGACCGGGGACGACGTGCGCGACGTTTCCTTCGACGGCGCACCGGTCGCAGGGACACCCCGACCGGCATCCAGTGTCGATAGCCCCGGTCGGCTGTGGGATCGTCTATTTGCGGGTCGAATGGTGTCAACAGATCCGCAGGCGATGGTTGCCCGGGCACGGCGCGCCCAGGTCGCAACGGGACTTCAGAAAGCGTATGACACGTATCGCTCGCGCCTTGCGGGATGGGAACGTGCGGAAGTGGAAAACCATCTGGACGCCATCGAGAAGTTGCGCACGAGCGCCCTGGCAGCGCCGGCAGGCCCTTCGTCTTGCATGAACCCAACCCGTCCCGGTGAAACCGATGCCACCAGCATTGCGGGTTTCGATGCGGTTGCCAACCTCCTCGTTGCCGCCATGAAATGCGACATAACGAGGGTCGCGACCTTTTCTTTCTGGGACGGCACATGGTCGGTCAACGCCGGGCAAACCGGGGCGGCGTCACGCGGGGGGCCGCTCGACGGTCACGGTGACATCGGACATGGCGGCGACGGCGGTGAGGGCGTGCGTCGGTGTGTCGATCAATGGCACGTCGAGCGTTTCGCCAGTTTGCTGCGCAAGCTGGATGCAGTGCCCGAAAACAATGGGACAATGCTCGACAACAGCATCGTGGTGTTCGCCAATCGTGATCCTGACCACGACGGACACTGGATAACCGACTTGACCTGGCTCGTGGCGGGTGGCGGCGGCGGTCGACTCGCACAGGGCAGTGCGTTCCGGTGGCCGTCGGGTCAGGCGTCCCGGCAAATGCCACACACACGTTTGCTCGCCACACTTTGTCGCGGAATGGGTGTTGATCCCCGCCCCTTCACCACGGAACAGCCGTTGGCCGCGATGTTAAGATAAGATGGTCGTCACTGTTCCATCGAAACCATGCATCCTTCGGAACCATCATCAGGGAACACCCTCACCGCCCTTCCCGGTGGCGATCCTGATCAGGCGACCGATGCATCGTTGGCGCGTGCACTGCTGCAGGGGCTACCGGGGGCAGCGGCTGCGACCTGGGAGCGTTTCTACCCGCTCGTCCACCGCACCCTCGCGCGCACCCTCGGAAGCGACGACGAGGTGAACGATCTGGTGCAGGACGTGTTCATGCGTCTGTTCGTGCGCGTTCGGATCCTGCGTGATCCGGAGGCCCTGCGCAGTTTTATCTACTCGATCACCGTGCGGGTGATTCGGGGTGAGTTGCGTCGGCGATGGGTGCGACGAATCATGAAACCCATGTCGGAGCACGCAGAATTGCGCGACAACCTTATTGCGCCGGTCGCGCCGAGCGAGGAACGGGATGCCCTGGTGCGTTTTTACAGGCTGCTCGAGACGCTGAATGGCCGCGAACGCACGGCTTACGTGCTTCGCCACCTTGAGGAGATGAATCTCGAAGAGACGGCTGCGGCCCTCGAGGTATCACTCGCAACCGTCAAGCGAATCCTCGCACGCGCGAACGCCCTTATGAACGATGTGCTGCGCGCCGATCCGGTGCTGTCGGGGTATTTTTCTGACAGCATTACTACAAAGGGGGTGAGTCGTGCATAGCGACGAGCGACCACAAAAAGCAGCCGATGAATCCATGCCGCCGGGGGCGCTGACCAATCTTGTACGCAAACACGTCGGCAGGGTTTCGCCGGCCCAGAGTCGACGGGGGTGGCAACTCTTACAAGAACGCAGCCTCAGTCGAAAGCCGCAACGTCGCTGGCTGGTCGGCCTGGCACTGGTTCCGGCTTTCGGCGCGTTGTTTTTGTGGATGAGAACACCGGTAGAGCCCTCGCTGGGATTTCGTATCACGAGCGGACAGTGGGACTCCGGGCAACTGCTTGCGCCTTTGGCTTCTCCTGCGTCGATGTCTTTCTCGGATGGAACCGAGTTCCGTTTGACGCCTGGGACCCACGGTGTGCTAGGCGAAGTGGACGCTCACGGTGCTGTTTTTCATCTCAAACAGGGACACATGGATCTAAACGTAACACGTCGCTCGGGCGCGCGGTGGGCCGTCGATGCCGGACCTTTCAAGATTGGCGTCATTGGTACCCAGTTCTCGGTTGACTGGCAGGAGAAATCCGGGCGCTTGCAAGTGGCGTTGCACAAGGGCGAGGTTCACGTCTCGGGACCCCCCATCGTTGGTGTAGTGAAACTGGTGGTGGGGCAACAATTGCAAGTCGATGTCTCGAAACGTGAAGTGCGGATCGCGCAGATTGCGCAGGCATCCCAGATAGCGCCGGTATCGGAGACATCAAACGTCACAAATATTCCGGACGTCGCCCTTGTTCCTGTCATCGAACCGGCGGCGTCTCCGTCCGTCGATATCCCGTCGACTCGTCCGGAGCCAACGAACGATCGCGCACTCGATTCCTGGACGAGGCGGGTCAGCAATGGGGACTTCGAGAGTGTGGTGGCCCTCGCCGAATCGTCAGGGTTACAATTTGCGCTCGATAAACGTTCGGCCGCAGATCTCGGTGCTCTGGCGGATTCGGCCCGATACCAACGCCGTACCGACGTGGCCTTCAAGGCCCTGATGGCGTTGCGCAGACGATATGCATCACACGCCCTGGGAAAAGAAGCGGCATTTCATCTGGGGCGAATCCACGAGACCAATGGCGACCGGAAAGCCGCACTTGGATGGTTTATCCAGTACCTGAAAGAAGCGCCGCGTGGGGCTTTTGTGGCCGAGGCCCTCGGTCGCCAAATGGAGGGGATCGCCCATATCGAGGGCCGCAGTGCCGCGCGCCCCCTTGCGGAACAATACCTGCGTCGGTTTCCAGCGGGCGATTTCGCCGAGACCGCGCGCGTGCTCGTTGAAAGCCCATGATAAAGTAAACGCAGGTGGTGTTGACGCTGCTTCGACTCCGATTTTTGCTTGCGAGTCTTGCGTTATGCTCCTTTTGCAATCCACGCGCTGCCTCTGCGAAATCCGCGCGACCGATGGTCGTTGTTTTCGGTAGCAGCGAGACGACCGCATTCGCACAAGAAGCAATCAATCGGTTGCAAGGCGAACTGCGGGCGGCCGGGTACGAGCCCGAGTTGCGCCTGGTCGCCGAGTTGACCGAAGTCCAATCGCTGTTCGACACGGTTGCCGAGAATAAAAACGTCGCCGCTGTTTTCGTCCTTCGCGTGGGCGCCATCGAACAAACCGCCGAACTCCTGCTGTGGCAACCCGTCAGTCAACGACAGCAACGACGGGTGATCGATCTTTCTCGAGAACTTCCCCCGCGTGCGGCCCGCCTTCTGGCCATTCGTGTTGCAGAGTTTCTCCGAAGCCAAACCGCCATCCTTCCTCCCGCGGAACCTTCATCGCCTGTAACCCTGGCGCAAACAGAACCGCCGCAACCTGTTCGCGAACCCTTCGATGCCTCCCTGCGCCCTCATGTTGGGTTGGGGATCGCAGCCTTGACCGAAACCTTTCGCAACGCTCAGATGGGCGTCTCTGTGCAAGCGGGGATGATGAGGAGACTGCGAGACAACCTCGACCTCCTTGTTGGTGCGACGGGATTTCTGCAGCTGACGAACGGTTCCATCGCCGAACCGGAGGGCAACGCCGAATTAAAACGTCAAGTACTCGGGCTCGAATTCGGCCTCGGTCGAAACCTTGGCGAAATTTTTTCGGTCTTTGCACTGACGTCGGCCGGCGCCCATCGACTATCCGTATTACCGAAGGCGCGCCCAGGATTCGAATCGCACGATGCCGTCCGATGGACGGGCCTCTTCGGTTCGCGGATCGGCGTTCGCGCAAAGCTTCTGTCGGGCTGGGCTGTCGAAGCCCATGTCGGCGCGTTTATCTTGCCCAATGCGCCCGAACTTTTTATCGCTGGTCGGTCCGTTCAGACCCTCGGACGACCCGCCGTGCTCGCAGGTCTGAGCATCGGAGGTGTACCGTGGTAAAAAATGTAACACGATTCATTCTGGCGCTGTTTCTATTGTCCTGCGGCAAGGAACGCATAGACCTTGTCAGTGCACTTGATGGCGGTGTCGTTGCAACAGTGCCGCCAAGTGCGACCAACGTGCGCGTTGCATGGCAGTATCCGCAACGTCTCGCAGCCACCGCGCGCCACTATGGCCTCGGTATACAAAGCGCCAGTGATCCAGTGCGATTCGGCGTGCCTGGCGCCGCGCTTTACAAACAGAATCTCGCGTTCATGAGCCCCGGACTCGTGAACATGCATTCAGTGAAACTCATGGAGGACTCGACGCTTGAGCCGACGGGATGGCTAATAGATCCGTCCGGCGCAGACGTCGCCTGGGATCGCGACAAAATCCGCAAGAGCCTCGAAGACTCCGGATCGCTTGGAGCGGAATTGATGTTGACGATTCCCGCTTGGCCGATTGCATTCGGACCGTCAAATGTTCCACTCGCATCCGCCAACCACGAGCGATTCGCGCTCCTGTGTGCGGATCTGGTTCGTGTGTTGAACGTCGAATTGAACCGCGGCGTTCGGTTGTTTCAGATCTTCAGTGAAGTCGACATGCTTTACGAAAACGGTGGCGGTGCCGAACTTGGAAAGCTCGTGGCAACCGTGGCACAGGCGATGAAGTCCGTCGATCCGACCATCAGCGTCGGCGGTGCGGGTTTTGTTGACGGCGAAGCCCCGCTCATACCCGCCTTCTTGTCGAACGCCGGTGAAGCAATCGACTTTGTCACCTTTCATGGCTACGGCACAGGTGACGTGAACGAAATGCTTTCGACGGTTTTCGCGCGCGCCGACCGTCTGGGACAATTCGCTGAATCCCTTCGCGTTTTGGCCGGGGTACGGCCACGTCCTCTCGGCATCTTTCAAACCCAGTGGGCACTTAACTGGCAACAAGATCCGCGCATGGCGGGTCAAGCGGGTGCGGTGTTTGATGCGCTCGCGATGTTTTCGTTCGTGAAATTCGGATTGAGCGGCGCGACGGGCTGGAAGGATGCCGATGGCTGGTACGGAAAGCTTGACGAACAAGATCGCTTGCGACCCACCGCGCACGCGATGGCGCTCTTGAATCGTGTTGCCGTTGGCGAGGTTGTTGCGACGCATTCGCCAAGCCCCGATGTCACAGTTTTCGCGGTTCAAGGTGCTCAGATGCGCAGCCTTTTGCTCGTCAACCGAACGGACGTCCCCAAAGACACACCCGTTGAGATCTGGAATGGCGCACTTTTTTCCGAAGCGGTTGTGCGTACCACGGTTTCCGGCGCGGACGCGGTTGTTGACGACCTAACCCCCGTCAAGGGTCAGCGTCTCTTCACATTGCGGCTTCCCGCTCTTTCCGTCACGGCACTCGAAGACCGCAAATAGGGACGCAAAAAAAATCATCGGACCTACCGATTTCTTTGCGACCGACTCGTCCTTCGACTGTCTTGATGTCGAGGACACCACCATGACAACCAAGGTTCGGCGTACGATTCTGATGATCTTTTCCGCGCTTTCTCTGACCGCTGGCGTTTCGGTCAGCCATGCAGGGAACACCTACTACAACCAGGCGATCTGCCAAAAATTTGGAGACGGTTCGGGCTATTGCTACGGAACGTGGCGCGCCGCCAACGAGAGCAGCCGTTATGACGACAGCTTCAGTCTCTCGAAGGCCACCTACAGCTACGGCTACACGTGGATCAACTTTTCCGCGACCCTGGCTGGAACCTCCTACGGGTGTACCGCAAGTAGCTCCAACGGAAATGCTCTGACCACCGCTGCGGACGCACTCGCTGGCAATCGCTTCCTTATTTACTGGGATTATTTTGGAAAGTGTACGCAACTGGAGACGACGAAGAACAGCCATTCGAGCTGGTGATCGGTATCGCACGAAAACGGAGATGGCCATGCGTACGCTCGTATTTTCTCTGGCAAGCATCACGGCAGTCGCGGGCATCTCCGCAGTATTCGTATTACAGTCTCGCGAGCACACCCGGCAGATGGTGCAGCTGCAGATGGAATTAAAAGAAGCGCGGGAGAAGACCGGAGAAGCCGGGCCGAGGTTGGTGACCGCACCCGGAGAGAGCTTGAATATCAATGCCCTGGCGGACGCTGTCGCACAGAGGGTGGCGTTGCACCGGGCGATTGCTTCTGGCAATGCCGCGCCTGCGGATGACGAACCGGAGGGAAACCCGGTGGTTCGATATGCGCCAAGGAAGCCAACGCCTGAGGCTTTGGCCGCAGTACAAAAGGCACAAGTCTTGGTCTCCACGATTTTGCAAGGCAGCGTTTTCACGGGATCGATGGCCCGGGAATTGCGTTTGCTCCGAATGGGCAGCAGCAACCCAGAATTGTTCGAGCCTCTGATTTCGCAATTGGTCGTGGCCGTCAATCGCGACGAGCTTCACCCCGAAGACGCCACGACCCTGCAGGAGCTCTAAAAGCGCTCGACTGCAACCACGTGTTCGTTGGACCAACGCCCGATCTGCGTTACCCTCGGATGAGACGTTGGTAGTTCGGCGGTGAAGTTCCCGCCGGCGGGTCGAGTCGAAGGGAACAATCATGAACCGTCGAAGTGCAATGGGTCGTGTCCTGGCTCCCGGTGCCGCCGTTCTGGCCGGCCGATTTCTGGGGGCCCCGTCGAGACTTTGGGCAGCCGGCAAGCAGGAAGCGGCTCCAACGTTCGTCCGCAAGGCTGAAAAGGGCTTTGTTGACGATCCGATGGCCATTGATAGCGCTGGCAAATGGCTCGCTGCGATCCGCACCGACAGCGCTTCTTTTGCCGATCTCGCACACATTGATCTCGAAACGGGAAAGACCACTTCTTCCTTCGCTCTTGGCAGCGGCCAGCAGATCTTCGAGCGCGTGGTCTTTACCGGTACCGGTCGTTCGATCGTGCTCGTCAGCCGCGATCCAGCCACCGGGAAGCGCTCGGCCGTGCGATTTGATGAAACGGGCAAGGTCACGGGGAGTCTCGGTCCGGCGGATGAGATCGGCTTTCCCCGGCGCAACGAAAAGCAATACGCGGTTCTCTATTCTCGCTCGCTCGACAAGAAAAAACGCCCGACCACGGTGTTGGCGGTGCACGATCTTCAGGATCTCAAGGCCGTTGGCAAGCCACGGACTTTTGTCGAAGAGAAGGGCCTGGTCGCGCTTTCCGGCCAGACGCAGCCAATCAAAGTTCTGGGTTTTCAGGATGAATACGCGCAGCTCGTCGCCCAGCAGCCGGGGGGATACGACAAGGCGAGCGACGTTCGCGTTCCGGACAAGGCCGGCATCTACGATCTGCTGCGTGGCCAATGGATCTGGAATGGTGAGATCAAAGACGTTCTCGCGTGGGCCTCGGCCAACAAGTTCCGTTCGACCCAGCCCAACAAGGCCTGCTTTCTCGACATCCCGGAGACGCAGGACAGCCTTTATATGGTCGACGGGCTCGGAGGGCGGGCCGGGGTCGACATGCTTGAAGAGTTCGAGATGTACGATCTGCGTTCGCTGGTTTCGCGGGAGGCCTCGGGCGCCGGTGCACTTTTCTTCAGCATGGCGGTCGACCCCATGAATCCTGGCGCGTTGCAGCGGAAAAAGGCCGATCGGCCCAAACTCGACCTCTATCGGATTGCGATTCCTGGCCCCGGAGACCTGCTGTCGGGCACAAGGCGCCCGGCGACACACCTCTTGCGCGCAAAACTCGACGATCGACCGGTCGGCTGGGTAGCCGGTCCGGGGGTCGCGGTGATCTTGCGCAAGTTTAAAGCTTATTCGCGCGGAGGCGACGCAATCGAGATCTATCGGCTGTAAGGGTGCGCTTCGTTCGGTCATTCACAACGTTGTGCATCCAGCTGGCACCCGACCAACCAACAACCCTGCGCTTCGAGAGTTCGCCAATCGTACCTCCGGACTTGCCTTCGGACTTGCCTCTGTTGGGAACGCCGGTGTAAGAACAGCCTCCCCCATGTCGGAATCGGCCCACCTGCGTACATCCCCGATTCGTTCGGTTTCCCGCCCCGCTCGTTTTTCGCTTGCGATGTTGTCGGTTGCAACCGCGGCGGTGATTGGCACATCCGGTTGTACCGAGGTTCGTGGCCGTCGCCTGATTCAAGAGGGAAACGAACTTTTCAAGGACGCCAAGTTCCCCGAGGCCGTTCGTAAATTCGAAGAGGCTGCGGAGTACATCCCCCAATTCCCGACCCTCTGGTTGAACATGGGCTTCACCTGCAAGCGCATGATCATCCCCGGCTCGAAGAGCCCCGAGAACGAGAAGGCAGCAGACTGCGCCATTGAGGCATTCGACAAGTTTCGCAAGTTGGTTCCTGAGGATACCCGCGGGGACATGTTGTTCACGCAGACACTCTTCGATGCCGATCGTTTCGAGAAAATCGTTGGCATCTACGAGAAGCGCTTCAAGGAAAATCCCAAGGATCAACAGGCTGTCAGCATCCTGATGCAGGTCCATTCCAAGTGGGATCTCGCCACCATCGGCGAGGGCGGCAAGCTTAACGATGCGTTGAAATGGTACGAGACCAACGTCGAGCAGCGTCCCGACGATCCCGAAGCGTACTACGCGGTCGGAACATTTCTCTATACCCAGCTCAGCATGAAGGGCGGCGGTCCCGACAAGATGTGCTGGGATCCGCGCAAGAACGCGCTCAACAAGGAAGAGTGCAAACCGGGGGACAAGCCGGGCGATCTCATCGGTGCCCAGCGTGTGGATCTCGCCGACAAGGGCATTAGCTTCCTTGAAAAAGCGATCGCACTGCGTCCGACCTACACCGACTCGATGACCTACATCAACCTGCTCTGGCGTCAGCGCGCCTACGGCCTTTTCCCCGTTCCGGATGAATGGTGGGCCGCCATGCAGAAGGCCGAGGAATGGAAGGTCAAGACGCTCGAGATCTTGAAACAACGTGGGGTTTCCTCGGTGGCCGTCATGCCGCGCGAGGCAATTGCCGGCGTGGGCCAGTCCAAAGACGAGCTCGAAGCCGAGCTGGCCGGTGACGATGAAAAGGCCGAGGAAGGCGCTCCGCCGGCCGACGCCAAGAAACACCCGACAGACAAGAAAAAGAAGTCGTCGGGCAAACGCAAAGGGAAGCGTCGCTAATGGCTGCTTTTGAAGCATTCCTTACCCAGGAAAAGGCCAAGCCGAAGCGCGGACGTCGCGTCACCTTCACGGTGTCGGCCGCGTTGCACGGCGCCTTGATCATCGTTGCGATCATCTATTCGTTCTGGCACGTGGACGAGCTATCGCCGGAAACGGTCACGGTGACCTTCATGGCACCGCCACCGCCGCCGCCACCGCCTCCACCTCCGCCGAAGAAGAAAAAGTCTTCGACCAAGCCAAAGACCGAACCGACTCAGATCGTACAGCCGAAACCGACCGACGTTGTTCAACCTCGCGAGGAGCCGCCTCCTGACGAAGAGGAAGAAGAAGAAGACAGCGGCGAGGACGAGGGTGAAGAAGGTGGTGTCGAGGGTGGTGTTGTCGGTGGTGTCGTGGGCGGCGTCGTTGGTGGCGTTGTTGGGGCAACAGGTCCATCAAACTCCGCACCCACCACGCTTCCACCTTCGGTTGCCAACGGAAATCAAATTGGCGGCGACAAGATAGTTCTACCTCAGGCGCTTGCGCTGTTGAAGATGGCCGTCGTTACGATGGCGAAAATCTGCGTTGGCGCCGACGGAAACGTAAAGTCGGTCACCATCGTCAAGAAGTCGGATCCCTCGTGGGACCAGGCAGTTGAGAAGGCCGTCCGCACCTGGAAGTACAAGCCCTACTCTGTTGGTGGAAACCCGGTGCCTTTCTGCTTCATGGGCAGCTTCCGCGGCCAGTTCGTTCCCTAAAGTTTTATAAAAGTCCCAAAACCGAGCGTTCTAAAAGGAAGACAACAGTCATGGAATTTTCAATCACACATATGTGGGCGGCAATGGGTCTCGTCGCCAAGGGCGTGGTCGTCATTTTGCTCATCATGTCCGTTCTTTCGATCACGATTACGATTGAACGATTCCTCGCCTTCCGAAAGGCGAAGCTGCAATCGATCGGTTACATCGGATCGCTGCTTCCACTCGTCAGCACCCAGGGTCGGTTGCGTGAGGCCGTCGGACTTGATCAACGCTGGATCTCGAGTCCCGTCGCACGCGTCATCGGCACGGGCGTCAACGAATTCGTACGCGGTCTCGATGGACTTGGCGCACGCGCAAGCGAAGCGTCGGAATTTGAGATGGTCGTCGACGGCGCAAGCCGCTCAATGGAGCGCGTGAAAGAACGTCAGGTTGCTGGCATGAAGCGCGGCATTCCGATTCTCGCGACCGTTGCCTCATCGGCGCCGTTCGTGGGCCTGTTCG
>JAYUPZ010000673.1:0-2517 GCA_043759805.1 Myxococcales bacterium
AACCCGGGCCATACCTTGCCGAACACCAACGAGCTTTTCTATCCAAGTCGAAAGCTGAAAGACAAGTTCCTCATCGTCTCGGATGTGTATCCGACCGAAACAACCAAACATGCCGATCTGGTGTTGCCAAGTGCCATGTGGGTCGAGAAAAACGGCATGTTTGGAAACTCGGAACGTCGTACGCAACAGTGGTTCAAGATGGTGAATCCTCCGGGAGAGGCCCGAGACGACTGCTGGCAGATCATCGCCGTGGCGCGCCGTCTCTACGATCGCGGTTTTGCCGGGATGAAGGACCGGGACGGCAACTTCCTGTTCTCCGTCACGGAAAACGGCAAGGAGATCCCGGTATGGGACTTTCGACGCTATTACGACACCAACGTGGATCGCGCCTTGTTTGAGGAGTACCGGCCCTGGACGCGCATGAAGCACAAAGATCTTGCGCCGTACGACGAATACGTCAAGACCCGCGGCTTGCGCTGGCCGGTCGTGCAGCAGGCCGACAAATCCTGGCGAGAAACCAAGTTTCGTTTCTCCGAATTCGACGATTCCTACGTGGGTAAGGGTAAAACCTACGAATTCTACCACTCGCCATCCGAGGACGGTCGGGCGCAGGTTTGGTTCCGACCTTACGCGCCACCACCGGAAAATCCCGACAAGGATTTCCCGTTCTGGTTGTGCACGGGTCGTGTTCTCGAACACTGGCACTCCGGATCGATGACGATGCGGATTCCGCAACTGAGAAGGGCGATGCCGTCGGCCTATGTCGAGCTGCACCCGATGGATGCGCGTGCAATCGGCGTGTCCAACGGCGAACGCCTTCGCATTCGTTCACGACGGGGCGAGCTAGAGCTTCCGGTCTGGATCGGAGGCCGCGGCGCACCGTCTCCCGGGACGGTTTTTGTCCCGTTCTTTGACGAAAGCTTGCTCATAAATCGTGTTACGCTTGATGCCCATGACCCGTTTTCAAAGCAACCGGACTATAAAAAGTGTGCGGTTCGCCTGGAACGCGTTCCGCTTGCGGTGGGGACCCCGTGATTCGCCGTCGTAGTTTGACCGGATTTACTGCAACCCTTGGCTTTGCGGGTGCGGTGCTTGCCATCGCGTTGGTGGGTTTCGTGACGGGCACACATTCCCGACCCACGCGGGCGGGGTACTACAGGGAATCGGAGGTGAAAGGCGCCGTTGCCGCTGCCCCGGCCTACCGTGAGATCCCGAATCGTCGCTGGAGCGCGAATGCGGGCATGTATGACGAGCAAGTTCCGGCGCTTGCATTGTCGTTGCCCACTTTGGGTGAGCCGGTCGCACCTCCCACTGCCGCGGATCGCGCGGCGGCCATTGCTGAACGTTCTCGTGTTCGTGCCTACGCAGGCGCTCCTCCGACGATTCCCCATGCGATCGACGAACGGGGTCTTCCGGGGTGCCTCTCGTGTCACGGCAAGGGAGCAGTGGCAGCGGGTCGGATGGCCCCGATGATGAGCCACGCTGTGCTACAAAACTGCGTGCAATGTCACGTCCCCGGCGTTGTACGTGAGGGACTGAAAGAGAGCATGACTGTTGAGAATACGTTTGTTGGGTTGGTTCCACATCCTGGGAAGCGCGCGTGGACCGGGGCGCCTCCGACGATGCCGCATCCGTCGTTCATGCGTGAGCGTTGCGACAGCTGCCACGGCGTCGGTGCGTGGGCCGGTTTGCGAACGCCACATCTTGACCGATCGAATTGCCAACAGTGTCACGCGCCGTCAGCGTTGTGGGAGCAATTTACCAGTGTGGGTGGGCCGATTGGGTTTGAGGTGGCGAAGTGACCGAAGCCTTGCCCGCTCTGCAAGAAGCTCTGCTTGCCGAGACTGAATTGCAGCAACTGTTTTTTGATATTGAAGCCGTGGCTGTTGTCGAGGAAGTCCGATTGAAGTTTCAGGCCACGGGCCACGCGCCGGAAAACACCGTGACCCTTGCCATGGCGTACCAGGCGTTGACCACGGGCGACGCGATTGGAGCCCAGGTTCTGTACCGATACCAGTCGACCGGTTGGATCGATACGTTGATGCGGACCGCGGACGGGCCAGTGCGCCTGATTCGAATTCAAACGCAACGCGGGTGAATCATCAGGCTGAACAAGCGCTTCGGGCGAGAACCATTTCGTTCCGATCATTCCGCGAAAAGGTTTACATAAACTCTATAGCTCTGTTATCGGACTAGGGTACCGCTCAGCGCTATCGCATCACAACCCCAACGATTCCAGTAGGATAGGCACGGGAGGCTGCATTCGCTGACGGACATCCTGGTGATCGCGCTATGCGCGGTCATCAGCGGAGCCGACTCTTTCGCGGAGATCGAGCTGTTTGCGACCACGAAGGAAAAGTGGCTGAAAACGTTCATTGATTTGGAAAATGGTATTCCGTCGCACGATACGCTGGCCCGAGTGTTCAGCATTTTAGATCCCGAGACGCTTGGCACAGCATTTCGGCGGTGGGTGACGGAGTTGGCGACCCTGAGTGGAGGAGAAGTCGTTGCGATCGA
>JAYUPZ010000674.1:0-5365 GCA_043759805.1 Myxococcales bacterium
CCGATGCGCGCCTCGGCGGTGACAGTTTGTGGGAACGCGGCTCGGTTGACTCCGGCATCGCCCAACAAACCCCCGTCGTTGGTCGACATGCCGCCGTCCATGCTGCTCATCAAACCCCCGTCAGGGGCGGTACCGGGCTTGCCCGCGCCGTTGGCGAAATCTGTCGTGCGACCCATGTTGGGATCGTAGGCCATGCCGCAGATGGCCTGGCTGGCTTCGCCTCCACAGCCTGCAAGTGCTGCAAGCGTCAGGACGGATGAAAGGGAAAGGCTTAGCTGGCGTATACGGGTATTTGTCATGGTTCTCCTGGAAACGGTTGCGACTATACCGACGAAGTGGGTCGGACGGAAATTCAATTGACACTGCGGCGCGGCAGGGCTTTGTTGCTCTCCGGCATTTCCGCGCAACAATGGGCGTTCTACCGATGGATCCTGAACTGAGCACGGCTCTAGAAACCTTTCTTCGATCCCCCGGGATCATCGTCTTTGTATTTCTCTTCGGTGCGATCTGGGGCAGCTTTTTCAACGTCTGCATTGCGCGCATCCCGCTTGGCAAGTCGGTGGTCTCGCCGGGTTCACATTGTTTCGCGTGCAAGACGCCCGTGCGTGCCCTCGACAATGTACCCCTGCTTTCGTACTTCATCCTGAGGGGTAAATGTCGAGCGTGCGGCGCGAGGTTTTCGCCGCGCTACTTTTTCGTCGAGCTGTTGATGGCGCTCATGTCCGTCGCGGTCTTCGCGGTCTTTGTGTTGAATCAACCCAACGAGGCGCTCGGCGTGCGTGCGGCAAGTTACTTCACCTACTTCGCATTCTGCGGCGTGTTGTTGGTGTTGTCGTTCATCGACTTCGACACCAAGCGATTGCCGGATATTTTGACCTTGCCGTCCATCCCCGTGTTTTTTTTGGCGGGTTTCGGCACGCACGTCGCCACCTGGCAAGAGCGCGCGATCGGTGCGGTCGCAGGATACGTGGCGGTTCGCCTCATCTCGGATGGGTACTACTATTTGCGTGGAAGAGAAGGACTCGGCCTGGGCGACGGCAAGTTGCTCGCGGTTATTGGTGCTACGCTTGGCTACAAGGCCTTGCCACCGATCGTGTTCTTCGCGTCGTTGTTCGGCATTCTCGTAAGCGTGCCGCTGCTATTATGGATGCGGAAAAAGCGTCCTGTGGTGGTGGCGGAGGTCGCGGTCGTGCCGGACGTCTCGGTCGTGCCGGACGTTGCACCATCGGAGCCGACGACGCCTCCAGAGGCAACGTCAACTGAAGTACGATATGCCCAAGTACCGTTCGGTCCATTCCTGGCGCTAGGCGCGCTGTTTTTCCTGCTGATGGGCGATGTGTTGTGGGGCTGGATCTACGGGTTTCTCACGCCCGGGTAGATAGAGGTCCGTTTTCGGATGTGGGTGGCGATGGTCTGCTGTATTCTGCCGACCCTATGCAAAAACTCTTGGTGGCGCTGTCTGCTGTGTTGCTCCTTTCCACCGGCGCCTTCGTGGGCTGCGGTGAGGGCGGGGGCCTGAACGACCTGGATGGCGGTGCCGGACAGACCGCCGGTGAAGATGGCAACGGCAGCGGTGGTAGCTCAACCGGCGGCCGGCGATCAGGTGGTTCCGGTGGAACAACGGTGGGCAGTGGTGGCAGCGGTGGATCAATCGTGCCGGCCCAGGATGCGGGGGTTCTAGATGCTGCGATTCAGATCCGGGATGCGGCAATTGCAGTCGTCGACGCAGCGCAAGCGGTTCCCGATACCAGCACCTCCGTTCCCGATGCGAATGTCGTTCCTGAACCAGACGCAGCCGAGCCCGAGCCCGACGCCATGGTTGGCAAGGCGATGTGCGGCAGGGTGTATTGCGATTGCACCGCCACCAGCGCAAAAGGCGGTGACAAGCCCCTGTTCGGCAAGGTAAAGGAGGTTGGCTTCAACGCGGACTTCAAGGTCAAGGTTGTTGATTTCTCGGCTGACCTGAAAGTCAAAAAGGTGAACAACTTGCCCAACTCGTGTGGCAAGTGGCAAACGGAGCCAAACCTGCCGAATTTTACCATCCAGGTGGTGGAGTTCGGCGAGGACTTCACGATTGATTACGTCGATTTGTTCGAGGGTCTGCCGTAGCCGCTCGATAGACCCTCCGCGCCGTCAGCTTTGACCCTCCGTACGACGAATCGTAATCTCAACGAATGGCGCTTGCGCGTTCGCTGCTTGAACTGGTCGATGAAAATAAGGCGTCGCAGCCAACTGCTGCCGAACGCCTTCGTACGATTTGGAATTTGTATCAGGCGGGCATGTCGATGACACGCTTGCGTTTTCGTCGCGAGCATCCCCGGGAAAACGACGCACAAATAGAGACGCGGATGTCGGATTGGTTGAGCAGAAGCGATTGGCCAATTGAACCGGGATTCCGCAAACGGGAACTCCCCATTGTTTGACTTGCGTTACCGCTCTTTCTCGACCTCGGCACGCAACGTGGCGAGACGGCCTTCAAGTTCGGCGCGAATCGTCGCGAGTCTCTCCGGCGAATCCGCCTCACATCGCAACACCACAACCGGGCCCGTGTTGGACGCTCGGATGAGGCCCCAGCCACCGGGAAACGTGACACGCGCACCGTCGATGTCGTTGACCTCGTTGCGCGCCTTGTACCAGGCCACAGCCCGCGCGACGATCTCGAATTTGATCTCGTCGGGACATTCCAGGCGCAGCTCGGGGGTATTGAAAAACACGGGCAGCGTGTCGACCATCTCGGACAACGACAGGTCATCATTCGAGACGAGCTCGCACAGGCGCGCCGCCGCGTAGACGCCATCGTCAAAGCCGAACCAGCGATCGGCAAAGAAGATGTGCCCCGACATCTCGCCGGCGAGCTCTGCGCCCGAATCTTTCAGCTTCTGTTTCATGACCGAGTGACCCACCCGATACATGATCGCTTTTCCACCGGCCTTTTCGATTTCGTCGTAGAGGCCCGCGCTGCACTTCACCTCGCTGACAAAGGTCGAGCCTGGTTTTCTCTTCAAGATTTCGCGCGCAAACAGCACCACGAGTTGATCGCCCCAGACGATGCGCCCGCTGCTATCAACCGCCCCGACGCGGTCAGCATCGCCATCAAGGGCAATGCCAAGGTCCGCACCGATTTCTTTGACCCGTGCGATGAGAGCCGCGTTGTTTTCAGGAACCGTCGGATCGGGGTGGTGGTTGGGGAATCGCCCATCCGCATCACAGAACAGGGGATCCACATCAAAGCCAAGGCGCTGCAATACCGGGACGCACGAAATACCGCCGGTTCCGTTGCCTGCATCCACGACCACCTTGAGACGTTTTTTGCCCGGCTTGATGTTGTTGACGATGTAGTCGATGTAAGGCGTGAGGATGTCCGTGTGAATGAGCTTTCCTCGTGGTACGGATGGTGCTTTTTCACCCGCGCGAGCGCGCTCGATGCGGGCGCGCAGTTCTTGAATCTCCTCGCCAAACACGGCGCCTTTGCCGCGCATGATCTTGAAGCCATTGTCCTCGGACGGATTGTGGCTGGCCGTCACCATGACGCCGCCGTCGCTGTCCAAATGGAATACGGAAAAATACAGACCCGGCGAGTGCAAGATACCCACGTCGACAACATCAAGACCGGCGTCTAGTAGGCGCGCCTGGATGATGGTGGAGATCCGGGGCGAGGAGATCCGTGCGTCGCGGCCAAGGCAGACCCTCCGGGAGCCCGCCTCGTAGAGATGCCGACCAATGGCCGCACCCAGATCCGACACGAAATCGTCGGGAAAATCACGGTCGGCCACACCTCGAATGTCGTATTCGCGGAAAACGCGCGGGTTCATGCGCGGAATCTACAACAAATCGGTACGTCCGCACTTGCGCGCAGCATCGACCACGTCCCGGACGTTTTGGGCGTGGCCCTTGCGCATCACCAGGATGGCATCGCGGGTTGCGACCACGACCAGATCGTCGACACCGGTAAGTGCAATCAGGGGTGCACCCGGTTCGGAGACAATGATGTTGCCGTGGCTGTTGGACACGATGGACTCGCCGAGCCGGACATTGCCATCGCTGTCTGCCGGTCGAATGACGGGCAAGGCATCCCAGCTGCCGACGTCGTTCCAGCCGAAATCGCCCGGAATCACGCGGATCCCGCTGGTTTTCTCCATGATGCCGTAGTCGAGCGAGACCGAAGGCAACGATGCGTAACTTGCTTCGACGTCCGCCTCAATATCGGATGCGGCAACATAACGGCGCAACGCGGTCCCAAGCTCGGGCATGTGGGCGTCGGCCTCATCAAGCAAACGGCCGGTCGACATGAAGAACATCCCGGCATTCCAGAGGTAGCCCGCGGCGACGTGGCGCTCGGCGGTTTTGGCATCGGGTTTTTCCACGAAGGCGGCGACCGCGTTCGCACCGGGAGGAATGGCGGCACCGGGTGCAAGATAGCCGTATCCCGTTTCAGGTCGGTCGGGCGTAATACCAATCGTCACGATCGCCTGTCGCGCATGTTGCAGCGCCAACTTCGCGGTTGCGACGAAGCGCGGAATGTCGCCAATGAACGCATCCGAGGGCAACATTGCGAAGCGAGCGTCGCTGCCGGCCCGTCGATGGATAACCGCGGCACCAAGTCCAACGGCTGCTGCGGTATTGCGGGCCGCCGGCTCAATGACGAGGTTTTCGTAGGGCAAGTTGGGCAGTGCCTCTCTTACGGCATCGGCCTGATCGCGGGCGGTCACCACCAGCGTGTGCTCGATGCTGCACAGCGAGGCAGCTCGAGCTACCGTCGCTGCCAGCAAGGTTTGCTCGCCTCCGAGCGTCAGCAGTTGTTTGGGACGGGTGCGTCGCGAAACCGGCCATAGCCTGGTCCCGCCGCCTCCTGCCATCACGAGCACAAACTCGGTGTTGTCGGACATGTCGAGGTGCGACGATAGCAGGAATCGGATCGTCTTACTTGCGCTACCGCGCCAACGCGCGACGATGGGCAACATGTTGGCGCTTGCACTGCTCGGCCTCGGTATCCCGCTTGCCCTGTTGGGTGTGCGCCTGATCTTGCGCGGTGATCGCCCCGCAGATCTGGGTGGCATGGTGATAGCGCCGGTTGGCATGCTCCTCGTTGGGCTTGGCCTGGCCTTGGTGGTGCAGCCCCGGCTGTTGTCGCTTACTGAAACTGGTAGCGTCGATTTTCCCGATCGTGGACGGTGACCGGATCGCTGCCGCCCGGACCGGTCGCGACCGTGGTCCCTTCGCTTGTTATCGTCATTTCGAGCACGCGTTCATCGGTGGTGCGAACGCGGCCCACCCAACGATTTTTCACGGTGTAGGCGCTTATGTGGTGACCGGGAGGAATCAGATCCCGAGCCTTTTCGAAGGCGGTTGTCACCATGACCTTGTC
>JAYUPZ010000675.1:0-11374 GCA_043759805.1 Myxococcales bacterium
GGAATGCCGACCGAAGGGGAAGCCGTCGTTCTTATCAACATCGGAGCGGCGCTATCCAACATCAACATCGTGCATGGTGGCACGAGCGCTTTCACCCGCGATGTGACAATGGGCGGAAACGCTTTTACGGAGGAAATCCAAAAACGCCTGAACGTGAGCCATGAGGAAGCCGAGGCGTGGAAGATCGGTTCAAGCGGTGCGAGCGCCAATGAGGTTATTCCGCAGGAGGTGCAAATAGTGCTCGCGGAAGTCGCTGATTTGATGGCAGGAAAGTTCCAGCGCTCGCTCGACTTTTTCTTGACCTCTGCCGGCAACACCAAAGTGTCGCACATCTACCTGTGCGGGGGGGCTGCCAAGGTTCCAGCCTTGCAAACATCGCTGCAGGACCGAGCCCACGTACCAGTCGAGATCATGGATCCGTTTCGTCGACTTATCATCGACCAGAAAAAATTCGATATGTCGTTTTTGCAGGAACATGCCGCTGAGGCCGTGGTGGCCATCGGCTTGGGTCTGCGTCGAGCAGGAGATCGGGCATGATTCGCGTAAACCTATTGCCGCAGCGCAAGCAGCGGAAACAGGAAGTCGGCCAGCGGCAGCTCATCTACATGGGCTTCGCCTTATTGGTGGTTGCCGGCGGCATGATGGTCTTTCATCTGCAGACCGAGGCCGAACTGACGCAGCTTCAAAGTGAGAACGCGGCTGTTCAGTCGGACATCGATCGATTGAAAGCAGAACTTGGCGATTACGATAAAATTCGCGCGCAACGAGAAGAATTGATGCGTCAACAAAAGACCATCGAGCAATTGCAGGCACGGCGAACCGGCCCGGTGTTCGCACTGCGTGAGTTGTCGGAGCTTTTGTCGCCGACGAAGGGGCCGACTTTCGACAAGGAAGATTACGGTGAAGTTCTTCGGCGCGATCCCAACGCGGGGTTCAACGCAGCATGGGACACACGCCGTGTTTGGTTAACGAGCTTCGATGAAAAAGCTCGCTCGGTGAACATCGAGGGTTCAGCGAAATCGAACGAAGATGTGGCTGAGTTCCTCAAGCGATTGCAGGCATCTGTATTCTTTCAGGGTGTCGTACTTGAGAAAACAAACCAGGTTTCAAGCTCTGGCAACAGCCCGATCAAGTTCCTGACTTTCAACCTTAATACCCAAGTGGTGTACGAATGAACGAGAACGTTGAAAAGTTTCTCAAGCTCAAAACGCCCGCCAAAATCGGTGCCACCATCGGTGCCGCTGTTTTGATGGGGGTTGTTTATCAGTTTCTATTTTACACCGACTTGGCGGACCAGATAGCGCAGGTCAAGGGTGGGCAGGACGCCTTGAAGGAAGAGCGGAATTCGTACGAACGCCGCAAGACCGAATACCTGGCATATCGCAACGAGCTGACGCAACTGCAGGAAAAACAGCGCGAATTGCTGCGGGCACTGCCACGCGCGCAAGAGATCCCATCGTTCATTGGCAGCATTCAGGAGCAGGCCGAGTTGGCGGGTCTCGAGATCGTGAAGCTTGCGATTGACGCGGAAGTTCCCGAGGAACTTTATATCAAGATTCCCGTTCGGATGGAGATCCGCGGATCGTTTCACAATGTCACCCGGTTCTTCAAGAACATCAGCGAGCTCCGCCGCATCGTCAACGTTGAGGACTTGAGCCTCAAACCCGAGGCTCCTGCCCCGAACGCACCGCCCGACGCGCCCGTGCGTCAGTACGCTGTCTTTACCGCCGCAACCTTCAGATACAACGATCCCGCAGTCGCAGCTGGTGGAGGCGCTCCATGATGATACGAAAGTTGACTGTTCCCGCCCGTGTACGACCCTGGATCATGGCTTCATTGCTGGGGTCGGGGATGGGCGCCGCCACACTGGACGCACTGGCTCAGGCGCCAGGCGCGGCCCCGGCTCCTGCTGTCGCGGCGGCCCCTGCAGCGGCAGCGCCTGCCGTCACAAAAGAATCCCGCCTGGCAGTGCTGCGAAAGAAGACTTTGCGGGACGAGGACTTTATTGAAGCTGAAAACAACCGAGATCCATTCAGGTCTTACATCACGCTGTTTGTCGACAAGCGTCCCACCATGGTCAAGACCGTGCCGGCGATTTTCGACAAATTCGCACTCGAGGAACTCACGTTGATAGCAATCGTATCGGGCAATGAATCACCACTGGCGATGTTCCGCGACCCGGGAGGCCTGGGACAAGTCCTCCGTCGCGGCGACTACCTTTCAAAGTCAGCGGCGCGCATCTCGAAAATTTTGACGGACCGAGTGATTTTGGAAATGACCGAAGTCATGGCGACCGGTGAACAAAGAGCAATCGAAAAGGCCGTGTTGGTCAATCCAGAGGGAGCTCAACCATGAGCGCAATCAAGAGCGATCGTATGACAAAGAAGTCGACGCAGTTACCCCGCATCGGAAAGGGAAAGGCGATCCAGGTCGCGCTCCTCGCACTGTGTCTTGGATTTTCTGTTGTGGTGCCGACCGTTCGATCCTACGCAAGGGATGAAGTTCGTGTAACCGGGGTTCGCACTGAAAATGGTGAAGGTGGCGTCACGCGCGTCATCATCGAAAACTCTGCGGGTGCAACTTTCACGACCTGGACTCTTGATCGGCCATCGCGAGTCGTGGTTGAGATGGCAGGCGCCCGCCTGTCTGCTTCGAGCGAGCCCATTGATGTCGGATCGTTTTCAGTTGGCAACGTTCAGGCGACGGCGACGCCGAACGGCACCCGTGTCGTTGTATCGTTGCGGCGACGCGCCGACTATCGAATCGTTCCCGAAGGAAAGTCCACCGTGCTCTACGTGGAACCCTGGGAAAAGCCCGCTGCAGCTCCCGTTGCTGCACCGGCGAAAGATCCAAACGGTGCTGCGCAATTGCAGCAAGCTTTGCAACAGACTCAGGCCGCGAAAGCTGCCTTGCAACTGGCCGAATCGCGCGCGGCACAGGCTGAATCCGAGTCCCATCGACTTGCGGCCGCGACCTCGCGATTGGCTGACGAGAACGCGCAGTTGCAAAAGCGTCAAGCCGCTGCAGAATCCGCGCAATCGGCCGCCGAGCGTCTGTCGGCCGAGTTGAGCGTGCGGGGTGAAGCCACAAGCCAAAAAGATCGCAAAACGCTGGAAAAGCAGCGCCAAGATGCCGATCGGGCTCGCGAAACGGCAGCGATCGCGCTTGAAAAACTCGCCCGCGAAAACGCTTTACTGCAAGCCCGTCGCGCGGAGGCAGAGCAGGCTCGCGGGGCCGCCACCAAGGCTGCTGTGGACCTGCGCGCTGAACGCGACGCTGCCGATCGGGCGCGTTCCGATGCCGAGAACGCCCGTCGACAGGCCGTCGCGGCCGAGGTTCGGGCTCAATCTATTTTAAACGCGGCTCAAGCCACGCAAGCCAGGGCTGAAGAGCTGGCTCAGTCGGCGACCCGGGCTCAGGCCGAACAGGCCGAGGCCAAGGTGCGTCAGGCTCGCGTGGAAACCGAGAGCGCGCGTCAACAGGCGGCGTCGGCAACGAAGGCACTTGCCGGAGTTCAAAGCGAATGGAAGAAGCTCGAGTCCGCACAAAAAGCCTTTGCTGCGCGGGAAGCATTGATAACCGCGTCTGATCGTCAAGCCGCTTTGGATGTTGCGAAACAAGCAACTGCAGCACGCGAACAAGCCGTCAAGGCCGAGTCCTTGATGGCGCGCGTGGCCGCCGATCGCGAGCAATTGCAGAACGAAAAGGTTGCGGTCGAAAAGCGTCGTGCGGAGGCAGAGTCGGCCGCTGTGCAGGCTAAAAACGCCACAGCGCAAGCCCAAAACGCCACAGCGCAAGCTCAAAACGCCACAGCGCAAGCTCAAAACGCCGCAGCGCAAGCTCAAAAAGTCGCCTTGGTGGCCGAGAAAGCTGCTCGGGTCGCCGAATCAAAGGATCGCGAAGTAGCGGTTCGAGCAGCCCAAACGGAAAAGAGCCAGCAGGAACTGGCGCGCCGCGAAGAAGCATTGCTCGCAACGCAAAAAGCCCTCGCAGATCGCGAAAAAGCGCTTGCCGCAATGGCCTCGAATCAAAAAAACGAAGACGTTGCCTTGCGGGACGAGGTTGCACGTTTGCGTACCGAGTTGGCAATGGCCTCACAGCGAGCCCAGGTAGCCGCTGTGCCCGCGCCGCACAAGGCACCATTGCCGGTCCCCGTGGCCACCCAGCCTCGAGCGTCAGCGGAAGAGGTCCCAGCGCCGCGTCCACGCAGCATTACACTTCGCGCCCCGAGTCGCGTGTCACGAATCGATTTCGTCGACGAGCCTGCCCGATCATCGGTGATCATCGATATGGACGAGCCTGCGCAGTATTCCCTGCAGCGTTCAGGTAGCCGCGTCACCCTGCGTTTGCACCACACCAATCTTCCCGCTTCACTTGAGCGCAGTCTTGATGCCCGGCAGTATTTTGGTCCGGTGCGCGTGATCAGCTCCTATCGCGATCCTTCCGACAGGGCAGGGGTTGTGGTCGAGGTGGATCTGGCCGAGCTCGTACCGAACAAAGTTCGCCAGGACGGCTCGCGCATCTATCTTGACTTCCACAAACCGAAGCACGGAAGCGCGGCGTACTCCGTCCATCGCGCCAAGGTTCAGGTCGCGGGTTTCTCCACGTTGCTGTTGCCCTCTCTTTACGCACAGAGCGGTTCAAGCGAGCGCACGCCGACCAATCGGAAACGTTACTCTGGCCGTCGCATCGATCTCGATTTCAAAGGCGCTGACATCCACAACATTCTGCGCTTGCTCGCGGACGTGGGCGGCGTGAACATCGTCACCTCGGACGACGTTCGTGGCGAAGTCACCATCAAGATGCGCGATGTTCCCTGGGATCATGCGCTTGACGTTGTATTGCGTGCGAAGAGCCTCGGACAGGCGCGCGAGGGAAACTTGATTCGTGTTGCGCCAATGGCGGTGCTTGAAAAAGAACTGGAAGCTGAAATTGCTCGCAAGAAGCAACAGGTCGAAGTTGCTCCGACCGAGACGCGCTTGATAGGCGTGTCCTACGCCGAGGCAAACCAGATGCAGTCACGGGCCAAGGAGCTGCTTTCATCTCGCGGCAAGATTTCGGTCGATGAGCGTACCAACAACCTCATCGTTTCTGACGTTGCCGAGAATCTTGGCCTCGTCGAGGAATTGGTCCGGAACCTGGACTCGCAAACGTCGCAGGTTGTGATCGAGGCGCGCATCGTCGAGGCACGCTCGACCTTTACGCGCCAACTCGGTGTGCAATGGGGCGGTAGCGGTTTCATGGATGCCGAACATGGCAATCCGACCGGTCTGGTGTTTCCGAATGGCATCGGCGTCGGCGGCGGCGCGACCGACACGAATACCCCTTTGGCCGGCCTCTTGCCAGCGCCTCGATCCGGTGGCTCCGGGGCGGCGAGTCCTGATTTCGCGGTTAATATGCCCGCGGCGGTTGGGACTGGGGTCGGTGGTGCGCTCGGCTTGACGCTGGGATCTGTTGCCGGTGCGTTCAACTTGAACTTGCGCTTGTCGGCGATGGAGTCCACGGGTCAAGTTCGTATCCTTTCGTCGCCTCGGATCTCGACGATGGACAACGTTCAAGCATCAATCGAGCAGGGTGTGGCAATTCCGATCTCGGTCGTCAGCGCAGCCGGTGTGCAGACGGTGTTCGTGGATGCAAAGTTGAATCTGTCTGTAAAACCGCACGTGACCAACGAAGGAACTGTGGTGCTCGACGTTCAGGTGACACGAAACGAGCCTGACTTCGCCAACACGGGTGCTCGCGGCGATCCAACCATCCTCAAGAAGGAAGCCAAGACCCAGATGTTGGTTCGAGATGGAGATACTGCGGTTATCGGCGGTATCTATCAGCGAAACTCTGGTGTTAGCTACGCTAAAGTTCCATTCTTCGCGGAGATTCCAGTTCTCGGTTTGTTGTTCCGCAGCCGCCGCGAAAACGACGACCGAACCGAATTCTTAGTTTTTATTACACCCCGCGTGGTTAACCGATCGCGCGCCTCGGCTCGCTGAGATGCTCGTTGAAATGAAGGATGGGAAACCAGTCGTGCTGATAGGCTTTATGGCAACCGGGAAGAGCACCGTTGGGCGCTTGCTGGCGACCCAAAACGGTTTGCGTTTCGTTGACCTCGACGAGGTTATCGAATCCAGTGCTGCCGTGGCGATTCCCGATATCTTTCGCACCGAGGGAGAGGCGGGCTTTCGTTTGCGCGAACGGGTTGCTTTACTGGAGACACTGTCGGCACAAGGCACGGTGATTGCCACCGGGGGGGGGGCTGCTTGCCAGCCGGGCAACCTCGAAGCGATGCTTGCGTCCGGAACCGTGGTTGCACTCGGCGTGTCGGCCGAGGAGGCTATTCGTCGGACGGCCGATAGTGGCGGTCGACCTCTATTGGACGGGCAAGGGGATCGCCTCGCCCGGGCCCGGCAGTTGTTGGCGTCGAGAGAACCGTATTACAACCGAGCCCACCTTCGGATTGAGACGGACGGAAAAGAACCGGACCGGATCGCGTTCGAGGTGGGCAAAGCGTTGGGCCTGCATACTGATTTTCAAATAAAGGCTGCCAAGAACAATGAAAAGGAGAGCTGAGCGATGACATTGGGTTTCGATCGCATTTTTAGGGTAACCGATGGCAAGGTGGCAGCCATTGCACTGTTGTCCGTCATGGTCGGCGCAACGGGGTCTTGTACCTCGGAGGCCAACAATGGTCTGACCATCGTCTGGGCGCAGGAACCGAAAGCGGACAAGATGGGATGTACGATTCCGGGAACGCGCGGGATGACATACAAGCCTGCCGGTATTCTCGATGTAGGTCTCGATCAAGATTATCCTTACGACCTTTATCCGCTAATCGAGAACAATCTGCCCAAAGCCAAGGCGATGATGGTCGAGTACAACAAGATTCGTATTACCGGAACCGATGTGAAACTGGTTCCTCCGCCAGGGGTTACGTTCACGACGGCCGCGGGTTGTCCGGCAGAATTTTTCCATCCGAACCCGCTTTCGATCGATCCAGACGGAGAGGCGGCGATCGCGGTGGAGGCGATCAAACCGTGTCACGTGCCGGTGCTGCGAAAAATGTTCACGGTGATTAAGGACAATGGTGGACTTTCGCCCGACTACAAATCGGCACATGAGATATTCACGGCCGTGGTACGGGTTCGTGGCGTCCACGGTGGGACCGAAATTGTGTCCGAGCCCTTCGAGTTCCCAATTCGCGTTTGCCTTGGTTGTTTGCAGACCGGATACACCGCCGAGGGATTCGAGGGTTTCGATTATCCCAAAGTTCCGGATTGCCGAATCTTGCTCGACAACCCTTATCCGGGTAACGGATGCAACATCGCTCAGGACTTTGGCCCGCTCCTGTGCTGTTCACCGGACGGAACGAAAGACAACATTGAGTGCCCTGGCGGCCCACGAGGCGTCGCAGCACCGTGATTCAGGCGACTTGACACACGCGGCGACCTGCGCCTAACTGCCACCAACGGAACTTGTGAGAACCTCGTAGAATGTTTCGCGAAAGCATCCAGAAGGTGGTTGAGGGGTCCCCCGGGGCCCTCGCCGGCGTTTTGATGGGCTTCGATGGTATTGCCGTCGATGGCTTCTCCCGGCCGGGCGGTACGATTGATATGGGGGATGTCGCAATGGAGCTTTCCCATGTTTACAAGCAGATCCGAAGCGCGGCTGGTCAGTTGGAAGTCGGTGCTCTGAATGAGGTGACTTTCGCTGCCGACAACATGACGGTTGTGGCGCGACTTCTAAACGACGAGTTTTTTGTCGCGGTGGCATTGGCGCCCGGTGGCAATACCGGCAAGGCACGCTACCTGCTGCGCATTGCCGCTCCCGCGATTCGAGCGGAGCTCTTGTAGAGGTGTCGGAACGCGCGCGCAATCTGAACCAGGCGGCCGCCCCGGTGGAACAACTCCCTTTGGTGCTTGTCATCCACGGACCGAATCTGAATATGCTCGGCCAACGTGAACCCGAGATATACGGCCACACGACGTTGGCCGAAATTGACGCAAATTTGGCCAGCACGGCTGCCGAACATCAAGTGCAGGTCGAGTGTGTCCAGAGCAACCACGAGGGTGTCTTGATCGACCGGATCCAGCGGGCCCGACAGGACGCGCAGGCGATTGTGATAAACGCCGGTGGGCTGACCCACACCTCGGTGGCACTTCGCGACGCGCTGGCAGCTACCAATTTACCCGTCGTGGAAGTCCATCTTTCCAACCTGGCCAAACGCGAGCCGTTCCGACACGAATCTTTGATTTCCGCCATTTCGCTGGGACAAGTCGCGGGTTTCGGAGACTTCAGCTATACACTCGGCTTGCAAGCGGCCATCCAGGCTATTAAAAAGGGACGCCGAATTTGATGAGTAAGAAAAAAGCCAGTTCGAAGCGAATCGTGTCGCCCTCCAAGGTGGTCGCAGACCCGGAGGCCACTAAACCCGATCCCCTGCTCAAGCGAGTTCGCGATCTCGCAAGAATCGCCAACGAGTTTGATCTCGAAGAGATTGAGGTTTCTGGAGACGGTTCCATTCGACTCAGTCGCGTTTCCGCCAGCGTTGCCCCGGTTGTTCATTCCATGAGCCGGCCGGGACCTTCAATTTCGCTGGTTCCGGCGCTCGCGCCCGAACCCGTGGACCTCACGGCAACCGATGGCACCATCATCAGCTCACCGTTCGTGGGCACGTTTTATCGTGCACCCTCCCCGGAACACGATTCCTTCGCCGAGGTGGGTCAGATGATCCGCAAGGGCCAGGTGGTTTGCATCGTTGAAGCGATGAAATTGATGAATGAGATCGAGGCCGATGCGGATGGAAAACTGCTCGAGATCTTGGTTAAAAACGGCGAGCACGTGGAATACGGACAAGCGTTGCTTCGCCTGGCGAAGACCTAGTTCTTCTTTTCAGACGCCACGACTGTAAAGAGGACGGTTTTTTGTGTTCAAGAAAGTACTGATCGCCAACCGCGGCGAAATTGCCGTTCGCATCATCCGCGCTTGCCGCGAGATGGGCATCAAATCCGTGGCGGTTTTTTCAACTGCGGATCGCGAATCGATGCACGTCAAACTGGCCGATGAGGCCGTCTGCATCGGGCCCCCGCCTGCGCGCCAGAGCTACCTTTCAATTCCGGCGCTCATCAGTGCATCGGAAGTGACCCACGCCGACGCTGTTCATCCCGGCTACGGTTTTCTTTCGGAGAACGCCGAATTCGCGCAGACCGTCGTCAAATGCGGTCTGGGGTGGATCGGCCCGCAACCTGAACTGATTCGGATGATGGGCGACAAGGTCATGGCCCGAAATGCGATGACCGAGGCGGGCGTTCCCGTCCTTCCGGGGACAGGCGTCATCAACTCGGATGCCGAAGCCGAGGAAGCCGTCGAGCGGATTGGATTGCCCGTGATCATCAAGGCCGTCGGTGGCGGCGGTGGTCGTGGCATGAAGATCGTGACGGACCGGCGCCAGCTCTCGTCACAACTTGCCGCTGCGCGCTCGGAAGCTCAGGCGGGATTCTCTAACCCATCCGTGTACATCGAACGCTACGTCAACAGACCCCGTCACATCGAGGTTCAAGTGCTGGGCGACGGCAAGCGCGCGATGGCGCTCGGAGAACGTGAATGCTCTATTCAACGGCGTCACCAAAAGTTGGTTGAAGAGGCACCCTCGGTCGCACTGTCGGATGCCGTCCGGAGTGAGTTGCTCAAGGTATCGACCAAGGCGGTTGAGCGACTGGGCTATAAAACAGTCGGAACGCTCGAGTTTCTTTTGGACGAGAACCAACAGTTCTATTTCATGGAAATGAACACCCGCATCCAGGTCGAGCACACCGTGACCGAAGAGGTTTTCGGAGTAGATCTGGTTAGGGAGCAAATCGAGCTGGCAGCGGGAAAGCCGCTTCGTCTTCGCCCCGATCTGCGACCCCGCGGTCACGCGATCGAGGTCCGCATCAACGCAGAGGATCCGGACAAATTCACACCTTCGCCAGGTAAAATCACCGAGTTGCGGCTCCCCGGTGGGCTGGGTATTCGATTGGATACCCACATCTACCAGGGCTACACCGTCCCGCCGTTTTACGATTCGATGATTTGCAAGCTTATCGTCAAGGCGGATTCGCGGCCCGCCGCCCTTGCCAGGCTCAAAGGTGCGCTTGCCGAAGTTCATCTGATCGGTTGCAAGACAAACGTGCCATTCTTCCAGCGTCTGATCGAGTTCCCCGATTTTATCGCGGGACGGCTTGATACCCACCTGATCGAACGCATGTAGGCGATCGGCCAGATGGGGTCGACCGGGCCTGATCGTTGCGCCCCCCTTTACACCAACTAAGTTCCCGGTAACACTGGGAATCCCCGTCGGTCCTCCCCTTGTCGCTGCCAGTCACTCCAAAGGAAAAGCTCCTCCAAAGCGCCGCGAAGGCGCTGGAGAAGGGTGCCGTTGACAAGGCCATCCAGGACTACCAAAAAGCGGCCGAGGTCGATCCCAAGGACACGCGCACCTGGTTGAAGGTTGCCGAGCTGCAAGTTCGTCGAGGTAAAAACGCGGATGCGACGGCAACTTATCTGAAAACGGCAGAGCTCTATACGGACCAGGGTTTTTTTCAGCGCGCCGTTGCGGTGTACAAGAATGTTCTCAAACTAAGTCCGGGATTGGTAGACGCTCACTTCAAGTTGGCTGATCTGTTCCGTCAGCTTGGCTTGCTATCAGACGCCATGCAGCAGTACGAAGCTGCTGCCGCCGTTTACCAGCGCGACGGGAAGGTGAACGAAGCCCTTGGCGCCATGCGACGCATCGTGGATCTCAATCCCGATCACGTCATGTCGCGCATTAAGCTTGCAGAGTCAGCATCGCAAGCGGGCAAAAAGGCCGAGGCAATAGCCGAGTTCAAGCGTGCGGCGGATCATCTGAAACTCACGGGAAAAATAGACGAATACCTTCGTGTCGGTGAAAGGCTGTTTTCCCATCAGCCGGACAACTTGCAGCTCGCACTCGAGATGGCCGAGTCCTACGTCGAGCGCAACAATGGCCGTTTTGCGCTTGCAAAACTGCAACCGTGCTTCAACGCGAATCCACGTGATGTGAAAGTGTTGACGCTGCTATCGCGAGCCTTCGAGCAACTTGGGCAGATCGCCAAAACGGTCTCCGTTCTCAAAGAGATTGCCCATATTCATCGCGATCAGGGCCGCGAAAACGATGCGGTCGCGACCTATCGAAAAATCTTGGTGCTCGATCCGTCCGACTCTGAAGCGCGCAATGAATTGGCTCGTGTTCAGGTTACACAGGCAGCGGTCCCGGCCGGGAGGCAGCGACCCGCGGCCATTACCTTTTCGGAGATGGCAGTTCCGCAATTCTTGCTGCCCCGGGAAGCTTCGCAAGGTGGCGTGCCCAACGTGCAACAGATAC
>JAYUPZ010000676.1:0-11335 GCA_043759805.1 Myxococcales bacterium
GGCTTGGGAGATCGTTCGGTTTGACGCCGCGTCGCTGACCGTATCGCTTGAATCGGCTTTTGCAGCAGGGGCTCGTTGCGCGAGAGGATTCCTCCACACACTGCTCGGAGTAGGCGTTGAAGCCACGGGTCGGATCGGACCACAACACGACCGGACGACCCACGTCGTATGCGTCGCCCGCCACCACAATGGAAGTGCCAGCACCAATAAGGGCGAGATGCAGAGCAGAAATAACCGCTGTCATGGCGATCCGTGCCTTATACCACCGCACCAACACCACTCGGGGGAACCAGGAATCGAAGATTGACCTCCCTGGATTTGCGAGGGCATCCCAGGACCAGTATCATCGGCGAATGTCGCTCCTCGACCTTTGAATGGCACGCTGGAACAAAACAAAATCGGATACCGAGGATCGATCGAAAGACCCTGCAGGTAAATCCACAAGCGGAGCCGTGGGTTCTGGCGCCCAGAAATGGTCAAAGCGTCGGAGAGTTCGACCGGATCGGCTGAACCTGATCGACGAAGACCTATCCGAAAAGACACCCGATATCAGCTGCCCCAAATGCGGAGCGCCGATGTTGCCGCAGTGGGGGACAAACTGTCCCAGTTGCCGTCCAAAACTCGCCGGCCCCAAAACCATGATGATGTCGCGCTCGGAGCTCATGAAGGCGCGGCCGATGGCGCTCGGCTGGCTGGTGGTGTTGCGTTCGCAGGAACCGGGTCGTATTGGAGAACTCCTGAAACTCGAAGGTGACTCCACCGTGTTGACCCGCAAGGGAGCCGGCGGTTCCAACGACTGGATTGCCTTCGACGATCAGTTTATGTCTGCCGGTCACGCCGTGATCACGAAACCCGCATTTCTAAGCGAACAATCGGCGTTCACTGTTCAAGATCGTCCAGCGGGAACTCCGACAGCCAATGGTACATTTGTGAATTCGCGCAAACTGGCTGTCAACGAGTCGGTGTCGCTATCAGATGGCGACGTGATACGAGTAGGCACCACAGAACTGCAGTTCAAATCTTTGTTGCTGGTAGGAGGCGTAACGTGACGAGAAGCTTCCTGACGGCGGCTTTGCTGATCGCAGTGTTTGCGCGAACGGCAGATGCGGGAACGTTGCTGTTTGGCGGCGTCACGCCGGTCGACGACAACCAAGGTCAAATTGCGGTGGTCGTAGGTGCGATCGATCGCGGAGCCGGACATGCCGTGCTTGGCGATATCGAGATCGACATTGGCGGAACGTTGTTGCAGCAGAGTGTGGTGCGCGAAGGTCTGAACGACTACGCACGCAAAACGCAGGATGGAGAGTGGCAGCCTCCCATGATTGTCGGGGTACTGTATTTGTGGGCCGAACAAACAACGCCGCCGGAAGTGCTCGATGGCATTCAGAAGATGTTCCGCAGGGTGCCGCCAAGGACATTGGTGCTACCGAAGCCGTTTGGGTACGGCAATCTCCCCGTCATCGCCAACGTTCCCGCATCGCGAGTGGCCGGCGGTGATCTCGGTGAATACGAATATATCAAGGGTGACAGTATTCAGTTCTTGCAGGCCGCCGAGCAGATCCTTTCCGAGCTATCGGTACACGCCCAACCGCTGAAGTTGCTTGTGATTGTCGGCGACGGTCGCGATTTCAAAGCGGTCAATGATGCAACCGCGTTTCGAAAGTTTGGTGAGCGTGTCGCCGCTGCCGGTGTCGTAACCCAGGTGATTTCGTTTCCGTCGCAAAGCGACGAGGCGCTTTGCCATTCGAACATGGAAAACTTGGCGGCCGGCGCCGGAGCTCGACACCTTGTGGCCCGCCGTGTGGCTGACTTGCCCACGCTGATTGACGGCGCAGGCGTGATGTTTTCGGACATGCAACGCTTGGTATTCGACCTGCCGATGATGGCGCGGCTGAAGGGTGGAACGACACCGGTTCGAGTGGCAGCAATGGTGGGCAGCGAACGGCTGCATGCCAGTCTTGGAAAGTTCATTTTGCCTGGCGGTGCAGCGCGGTTACCGATAACGGGGACGGCAGCATTTATTTTGGTCGTCGTGGGAGGTGCGGTCGTTGCGCTAATGTTTTTCCATCGAACCCGTTCGGCGCCATCGTCGGATTTAAATGAACTGATAGCGGACGTTGATGATCTTATCTTGCGAGGAGGACCTCTTGAAAGAGCAGTGGTGGAACTTTCAAGTTGGCATCCAACAAGCGTGCAAAAGATTGCTTCTTTGGATATCAAGAAGATCAATCAAAAAGCGTTTCGTTTTGCCAGGAGTCGCGCGGGGCGCGCGCGCTACGTTGAACTTCAGGCGTTGCTCTCGCAGGACACCGAATCGGGGGGACTTGGCGACGGCGAGTTAATGCGGCTGCTGGCGGACGGACTCGCGACCGATCAAACCGCGACGCATCTTGCGTCCAGCATTGCGGCTCGCGTTCCGGATACCGAACGTGCTGCGTTTTCACGCATGGATGTCAAAACGCTCGCCAAAGCTTTGGCAGCGGCGGCGGCGCAAAACCCGATTCTGAGCAAGCCGCGCGCGCGGGCTTTTGCGCTCGACGTCCAAGATCAGCTCTGTAATACCGAGTCGGTTGGTGTTGCGGTTGCCTGGCTTGTTCGTTCGATGGGTGCTGGTTTACGTGGTGAAACCTTGCCCCTTGCGGGAGACCGCACTGTGATCGGTAGCGCAAGATCCTGCCACATCGTGTTGGTGCCCGAATACGAAGCCAGCGACGAGCATGCCGAGATCGCGCTCGATCGACGGGGCTTCGTAATTCGCCCACTCGCGGGAGCCGTCAAATTAGAAGGAAAACTCCTGCAGGGTCCGCGGCCGATTTCTGATGGCGAGTCGCTGCAAATCGGCAAGGGACTTTTTGTATTCAAAGCAGTGCTCGACGGCTGAGGCGAATCGTTTTCGATTCGGTCTAAGTTTTTTTGTTCCGGATCACAAGGTCGTAAGCGGCGGCAAATTCTGGCCCGAATAGTACCGACATCAGCGCCTCGTCGTTTTGAGAAAGATTGGCTATTCGCTCACTTGTGGCTTCAAGCCGCGTGCGATCGGTGCGTCGGAACAGCCGCCCGGATGTTTCGTTGTGCGGGCTGGCCGGATCGATGTGGTGTAGCACCGCACGTGCGCCCTCGGCGAAGGCATGCATCAAGGCCACATTGTGCATGCCGAGAGAATCAAAGAACTCTGTCACAGACGCGACGCTTCGGATGAGGTTGGCGCTCTCCGTCGTCAACAACCTTGCCGCTTCTTCGCCGGACGTTGCGCGGAAAAGCGGATTGTCGAGCTTGGCTATCCGTATACCCATCTCCGAGGCCTGTTGTGAGTAACCGTCCCGCAGGCGGAGTGCCGCCTGGCATAGCGCCCGCAATAGCCGCTCCATATCGTCGTTGCCACCCGATTGAAACGGCGCCAATTTGCCCATTCGAGTTCCACCGGCAACCGCTTCTGATTTTCGGTCGAGCGCCGACGCCGACGCCGCCGGGGCAGCAGCTTTTCCTACGGACGGCGAGGCGGGTGGGGCGATGGCAACCGCAACCGGTGGCAGTCGCTGCTCCGGCACATGAATGATGCCCGCCTTTTCAGTCTCGATTTTGGGTTCGGCAACCCGGGCAACTGGAGCGGCGGGAGGGCTCGGCTGGTCGCTATTTGCGGCAACTCTTGCGGCAACCATTTCGGCCCGCGGTGCTTCGACTCCGAAGATGGTGGGTGGCGCGATGGGCTTCCTGCCGGCATCCCTCAACGCCGGAATCGCTGCTTTCGGCATGATCAGGGAGGGAGGGCCCCTGCCAGCGATATCTTTGTCGTTCTCCCGCTCGTAAGGCGGCGAAGGCAAGGGACTATTCCGCAGCTCTCGTGCAGCCGAAACCGACGGAATTGGACTGGGCAAAAAACCGCGAGGTTGGGCTTTTATTGCATTCGACGCGGGCAATGCGACGCGTTGTTCCTGCAAAGGATCTATTGCAGGTTTGGATTGAAGCGGAGCCGACGAGGCTTCGGTGGAATAGGTCGGTACCATTTTTCGGACCGCTGGAGGAGCGTTGACGTTTTCCTGGGTCGCGTCTCGTTGCGGAGGTGTGGTTTTAGCCCTGGGAGGAGCCGTCGGGTCCGGCCGCGCTGGCGACGGCGCCGGGACCGCGCCATCGGGGTCTTTCGGCCCAATATCGTGGCGGATTGTCAGTCTCAACAACCCAATGGTCAGCGTGGTTTCCCCGTCGACAAGAATGGCCTTATTTGTCGGAATGCGGGCGCCGCCAACCTCTGTACCGTTGGTTGACCCAAGATCCCGGTATTCCATCCCCCTTCCCGTTTGCTCGAAAACCCCGTGCCACTCGGAAACAAACCCCATATCGACGTGAACCTCGTTTTGAGGATTACGACCCAGTCGCACCGGAAAACTTGAAAACGAGAAGATCGCCTGTGAAGCCTCTGAGGTGGCCAATCGAATCTCGACGACAAACACGTGTTTTCTCTCGATGGTCGAGCAACCTAATCCGGTCCGAATATCGCCGCAAGGTCTTTCCTGTGTTGCGCAATCTCCCAAGGTGTTGGCAGACTACCGCCCACCTAACCAATGAAATGTAAACACCGACGAACATTTGGGTATTGTGTCGCCGCTTTGGTCCTCATCCCATCCTGTAGCCACCTTGAAGTGTTGCCTCCTTGCGAGGACGCACAGCCCATCCGGGTGGATTTTATCGGGGGCAAGGGTCTGAACTCCGACGATCAAGGGGCTCCGTTGCCCACGGTCATCCGACTGATGCAACTCAAGGACGCAGCCATTCTGGATTCCGTAACACCCGAAGACGTTCAACAGCACGAGCAGGAAGTCCTCGGTCCGCACATGGTCGAGGTGCAGGAGGTGGTGCTGGATCCGGGCGGCTCGGTCTCGGCGAATCTGAAGCGACACGCCGACGCCAAGCAAGTGGTGGCCGTGGCACTGTTTCGGAGGCCCGAGGGCCTATCGTGGCGCGCGATTTCGACCTTACCGCCCGTTGACGTCAACCACTGCCACAAGAAAAACAGCACCATCCGTATTCGCATCCACCTGGATACAAACCGCGTAACTCTCCTGCGCTGACTCCGATCAACCCACCTAGCAACGAATCATGAAAAATCTACAACGCGTTGTATGGACCGAGGGGATGCTCATGTCCCCGCAACATCTCCAACAGCAGGATCTGTATCACGAGCGGATGGTGAACGCCCGCTTTGATGCGATCTCCGCCTACAACTGGGGGGTCCGATCGTTGATCATCGATCCGGGCGCACTCGGCAAGGGCGAACTGGTTGTGCAATCTTTTTCCGGCGTGTTTCCGGACGGTCTCTTCATACGGTTCGACCAGGGAGATAGGCTTGCACCGGCGGCGCGCACCGTGGAGCCGCATTTCCCGTCGACCCGCACTGAACCCATCGACGTTTACCTCGGAATCATGATGGAGCGAGAAGGGGTCTCCAGTTTCTTGGAAACGCCTGCGGGATCGAGCTCTGGTTTACCGCGTTCGCGGTTCGCGATGGCCAACCGAGTGGTCAAGGATCTTGCAGGAGACGGCGCGTCGGCAACGATCTCCTTCGGTGTGCCTAGCTTGACCATCCTCTTTGGCAACGAACCCCGCGACGACTATTCGTGTTTCAAAATAGCCGAGATCTCGCGTGATGGCAGCGGTTCTTACGTGTTGGTGGAAACCTACATCCCGCCCTCGCTCTGCATCGAAGCCTCGCCGTTTATCATGAAAGGCCTGCAACGAATTGTGGGATTCATGACTGGAAAACAGAAGGATCTTTCTGAGCTCCGTCGGCAAAGGGACGCATCAACAGTTGAATTCACGGCAGCCGATGTGACCAGCTTCCTCCAATTGTCGGCACTCAACGGCGTCTTGCCGATCATGAACCACGCCGGAAAGGCCGGGGATCTGTCACCACAACAATTGTATTTGTTGATCGCGCAAACCACCGGACAGCTGGCCACCTTCTCGTCGACGGTGACGCCAAACGATATTCCCGGATTCAACCACCTCGATTTGCGTGGCACCTTCGAGGAACTATTCGCGCTCCTTACCGGCTTGTTGCGCTCGGCGATTCGCAAGGAATACGTCGAGGTGGCGCTGGAGGAAAAGCGCGGCGTTCGGTTCGGTAGATTTGACGAAGAGACCTTCAAGAAGTGCAAACAATTCATCCTGGCAGTCAAATCGGATTCAGCGACGGAAGAACAGGTCGCCACTCGCCTGGCTGCCTTGTCGAAAATTGCCTCGTGGGCAGACATCCAAGGTGTGCTTAGTTCTGCGACGCCGGGAGTGCCGTTAAAGGTGACACATCGGCCGCCTCCTGAGATTCCCATTCGCGCCGGGGTTGTCTACTTCACGCTGGATACGACGGTTGCCCACTGGAAAGGCATCAAGGATGGACAGAACATCGCCATCTATCTTCCTCCGCCCTTCGATCCAGCGAGCTCCAAGGTGGAACTAATGGGAATTCCTGAAAAAGCCTAGCACTCGTTACACAGCAAGGATCGGATTATGGATCGTATTGAAGAGCTCACCAAGGACGCGTTCAACGCGGTCAACCAACTCTCCGGCTTGCCCAATGGGGGCGGAGCTTCTCCGGCGGTGCTGTACGATCGCCTTCGTCGATTTATCGATGAGGCGAAAAATTCGCTGCGCGTCGGTGGTCACAGTGACTCGGACGCAGGCGACGTGATGTATGCCATCGTCGCGCTGGCGGACGAAGTTGCAACCGGTAAGGGCGAGGCGATTCGCAATCACTGGCTTCGGCAACCCCTGCAAATGCACTATTTTAACGAGAACGTCGCGGGCGAAAACTTCTTCGTCCGGTTGGACAAACTGCGAGGCGACGCGCGCAAGGCAGGCGTGTTGCGCGCTTACTACCTGGCCCTGTGCTTTGGGTTCAAGGGCCGTTACGCGATGGGTGACGGCGAGCTCGACCTGAAACGTTTGATCGATTCGCTTTGGCGCGAGCTGGAACGCCTTGAACAATACCCGACCGAGTTGTCACCCTCAGGGGACCGACCGGACGAAAAGATGTTGCAGGCGGCCGAACACAAATTGCCGTTGTGGCTTGCGCTCGCGGCCCTTGCCATTTCACTCGGACTCTACGCTGGGCTGCGTGTGCTGCTCGACGGACAATCCCGTCAAACCGTAGATGATGTCGCCGCCATGGCGCAGTCCAAAGGTTCAGGTCAATCGCAGGACAGCGAAAAGAAATAGCCATGCTCAAGTACATCTTCGCCGGCGTCTTTGTTGCGATAGCGTGGGCCACCGCGCTTGTGTTCGAATCGGTTCCGTTATGGACAGCCGGTGCTGCCACGGGGTTTATCGTATTGCTGCTGGTTGCCATCGTGCTTGTGAGAGCACTGTCAGCAGGAAGGGCGCAGTCGGGCTTGGAATCGGCGCTAAGCAAGGATGCAAGCAACAATCCGGATGGCATTCGCCCGGAACAGCTCGCCGAAATCAGGGCGATGCAAGCAGAGTTTCAGAAGGCGATGCGAACGCTCAAGGGATCTCGGTTGGGGGGTGGAAAGAATTCCCTTGCGGCATTGCCCTGGTACGTGATCATCGGTCCACCGGGCTCGGGGAAATCAACCGTACTGCGAAACTCCGGGCTGAAGTTCCCATTCCTTTCGAAAAGCAAGGGAAGCGTCCGCGGCGTGGGTGGTACTCGCAATTGTGATTGGTGGCTCAGCAACGAGGCGATCCTGCTTGATACAGCGGGACGTTGGGCCACCGAGGACGATGACGCGCAGGAGTGGCTCGCCTTTCTTGACATGCTCAAGCGCACCCGCCGCGGCAGGGCGCTGAACGGCATCATGGTCACCGTCGGCGTTGATGAGTTGCTCGGCGCCAGCGAAGATGAAGTTTCGGCATTGGCGCAAAAACTTCGCAGCCGCGCCGACGAGGTGATGCAGCGCCTTGGCATCGTGATGCCGTGCTACCTCATCATCACAAAGTGCGATCTGCTATCCGGATTTGTCGAAAGTTTTTCTGGATTGAACGAAAAGGATCGGCGGCAGATCTGGGGATTCACGATGCCGCTCGACACGAGCGGTGACGAACGAACCGACCTTTTCGTCGAGCGACTTGAAGAACTGCTACACACGTTGGAGCTACGCAACTTCAAGGCCATGGGCGAAGAAGGTCAGACGGGCTCGCGACGAAGTTTGTTTGAGTTTCCTCAGCAGTTCGAGCAAATTTGTCCGGTACTTGTGGGCCTGGTCAACGAGCTCTTTGCGGGAAATGTGTACCAGGAAACGCCGCTTTTGCGCGGCGTTTATTTCACAAGCGGTACCCAGGAAGGTCGCCCCATCGATCGCATCATGCAGAAAATGGCGGATGCGTTCGGGATCGCACCGAGCGTGCACCTTGAGACGAACGTTCAGGCCAAGAGTTACTTTCTCGGCGACGTGTTTCGCAGAGTGATGTTTCCTGATCAAAACGTCGCAATGCTCAGCAGTGGGTCATTGCGCCGGCGAAGGATCGTGCGCTGGTCCGGTGCAGGCGTGGCCGGATTGATAGCCGTTTTCATTGGTATGACGCCGTTGTCGGCCTATCGGGCAAACCTCGAGCTTGGGCGCCAAGTCAAAGAGCTGGCCAGGGAACTGGCCGCAAGTCGAGACGGGAAAGGGCGTCTCGTCGATTCCGAACGGTTGCAAAAGCTCGACGCCGCGACAAAGACATTGCTCAGCTACGAGGTGGACGGACCCCCCACGTCGATGCAGTTCGGATTCTATCAGGGCGCAACGCTCGAGAAATCGGTCGTGCTGTCCTTGAAGGCCAACGTGATCGATCCGTTGCTCGGCGAAACGGTCGCCCAGTTTGTGTTGTTCAATCGCGGAAGCGAGCGAATTCGCTTCGATGTCGCGCGGGACTACTTGCGCGACTACATGATTGTCAGTGGTCCAAAGCCCGCCTGCGAGGGCAATTGTTGCGAACCAACGCCTGTTTCAGATAACTGGGACGATTGGATGGAAAAGGCCCGTGATGGTCTGACGGCGCAGTGGCGCGGCTCCCGCGAAGCATCGGGCAAGACGCCTTCCGCCGAAGCGATCGCAACGGTGAAGCGTTTGGTTGAGCTTTACCTGCGGATTGTCCGCCGACATCCCGAGTTTTGGGGCGTTCGTGACGAGCAGGTCTTGACCGATACCCGCCGGAGCATCAAGACGCGCTCCAAACAGAATCCGCTCGATCGAATGGTTAACGATCCCCAGTTCACGCAATTTGATCTGAAGCTGGATGGTGTCCTCGGAGGGTCGAGCGGACTGTTCAAAAGCGACGCTCAAAACGTGGTACCCGGCGCTTATACCGTTGAGGGGTGGGGCATCATCAAAAAGCAACTCGCCGCGATGGAGAAGGGCGATAGCGACGTAGGTTGTGGTGCCGCTGGATGGATCGTTGGTTCACCGGATCGTCTTGCCCCCGAGGAAATGGTTGCGCTCCGCAAAGGATACTTCAAGGGTTACGATCGACAGTGGCGGGGACTGTTGTCGCGCCTGTACCCAGAATGCCCGCGCAACCTGGAGGACGCTCAAATCACACTCGGTCGTCATGCAGACGAACGACCACTCAATATCGTGTGGCAAACGGTTCACGATAATCTCCAACTGGACAAGGACCCAACCGACAAGTTGGGTGGAAAACTGGCGGCAGCCGCCGACAAGGCTGCCGAGTTGCTCGGTAAAAAGCCCGACCCGGACATTGAGGCTCTGGTCGAAGGTTTCGAGGTCTTTGTTGGGTTTGGAATCGCGTCGCGAGACGGCGCCACAGCGGCTCTCGATTCGTACTACGCACAGCTGTCCAAGCTTGGCGATGCCGTCGCAGAATACAACGCCAGCAAAGACGCGGGTCCATTGCGTGCCACAGCTGAATCCATCAAACGCGAGGCAGCAGGAATGATCGCGCGTTATCGCGATGGCAACTGGGGATCGATATTGACGAAGATTCTGACGCCTCCGATCAATTGCACGCTTGATCAGGTGGTGGGAGCCGGAGCTGAAGCGGCCAATCGCAGGTGGTGCGAATCCGTTGTGGTTCCGTGGGAGCAAACGTTGAAAACCCGCTTCCCGTTTGCCCCGGACGGTCGCGAGGCGGAACTGCAGGACATCGAACAGTTCTTTGCTCCAGGCGCTGGCATTCTCTGGCAGTTCTACGAAGAGGTCCTCAAAAAAGACGTTCGCAAACTTGGTGGTAGCTTCAAGTCCAACCCGGAGGCGACTGTGCATTATAACAAGAACTTGTTTGATGCACTGGATCGCGCGGACAAGCTGACCGCCTTGCTTTTCAACAAAGGCGCGAGTGCTCTCGAGGTACCGTTGCAGGTCCGGGTGCATCCCTCGACACTCAAAGGCGGCTTCATCCGCCAGATTAACTTCGAGCTCGGCGCCGACAAGGTTGTTCAGCGCAACACCGGTGAGAGTTGGGAACCTCTTCGCTGGCCAGGGCGGGATATCCGCATTCTCGTGATGGGTACGCGGAACGGCGCGCCGGTGCTTGATAACGGACTACGGTTCGACGGGGACTGGGCGTTGTTCAAGATGCTACACCAGGCGCGGGTGAGCGCACGTTCGGATGAGGGACGCTACATCAAGGTCGAGTTGGCCTCGCCCCGCGAGAAGGTCGCAATCGATATCGATTTCCAACCGGCGACACTCCAGGACGCGTTTCGTGGTGTCTCGATACCTCGCGCGGTGGCGGGATCGGGAAGGTCGTGTCTCGAATGAGTCTCCGGGATTTGTTCGGTCGCAGCTCGCCCCCGGATCCGAAAACGGTTTCGGATCCGGTATCACACGGTCCCGCAGCACACGGGAAAATTCCCGCCAAGGCTGATTTCATTCGGATCAACGCCGGGGCTTTCTCGGCGGCTGGTTTGGATCGTGTGTTTGCCGAGGGGAGTGAGGCTGTGATGCAGGCCGGCGGCTCATTACCCACCGAGTCGATTCGCTTCTTTGCCTGTCCCGCGAGCGGACCCATGTTCGTCGGCGTATTTAAACAAAGCCGTGACAAGGTCGGCCGACGCGCGCCATTGATTTTGTTTGCGCATCTCGATCGGTGTCTGCTGGGAGATTTTCCGGTCTTGATGTCCGCGGTGGGCGGTTTTTTTCCGCCTGCCGAGTACCTTCTCGGCGCCGCCTCAGAGCTCGACCTCGAATCGCTGACCGCGCAAGTCGGTGAACTGACCGATCCGGCGGAGGCTGTGACAGCTGCCGTGGCGGCCGCCAACGAAGGGATCCAAGGTCGAGACGCGCGCGCAAGTCTGGAACTCGCTCTCGGAAAATACTCACCCGAAACGGCCGGTTTTGCCCTCGCGACGGTGGCTGCAGGCGCGCGTGGCAGCGCCATC
>JAYUPZ010000677.1:0-2506 GCA_043759805.1 Myxococcales bacterium
TGGCAGGTCTCCACCGATTTGCCGCTGCAACGCTTTTTGCCCGGCACACAAGATCCGCCACAGGCTGCGCCACTGCAAACATAAGGACAGGACTCGCCCGTTTGCCAGTTTCCATTGTCGTCACAGGACTGGGGCGAGGCACCATTGCACTGTTTCGTGCCGGGCACACAGGCGCCTGCGCATCGCCCGGCCGTACACACGAACGGACAGGCGGCTTCGTTCGTCCATTGTCCGGCGGCGCTGCACAATTGAGGCGTGCGCGCGCTGCATTGACGGCTCCCCGGTGTACAGGCGCCCGTGCATGCGCCGGCAGAGCAAAGGATCGGACACTCTGCCGCAGTTGACCAGCGAGCGTTGGTGCCACACGTGCGCGGTGCCTTGCCCACGCAGTCTTTGCTCCCAGGCGTGCATTCACCCGTGCACTGCCCACTGCTACACAGGAAGGAACACGCCGCGCCCTTTATCCATTGCCCCTGGCTGTTGCAGGTCTCGGGCGTGCTGCCCGTGCACCGGGTTTCATCGGGACGACACGACCCGACGCATTTGCCCGCGCTGCAGAGAAACGCGCAACTGGCGGCGTTTTCCCAGCGACCATTGCCGGTGCACGCCTGCGGGCGAAGGCCATTGCAACCAGCCGTGCCCGGTTTGCATTCACCCTCACAAAAACCATTGGTACATACGTAAGGACAGGCCGTTCCGCGTTTCCACTGGCCATCGGCCGTGCACACCTCGGGGAACAAGCCGTCGCAACGGTTCTGTCCGGGCTGGCAAACCCCGGTACAAGCACCCTTTGTGCAAAGAAAAGGGCACGCACGGGCCAGTTTCCAGGCCCGATCGCTGCCGCACTGGAAGACCGATGTACCGTTGCATTGCACGGCCGCTGGTTGGCATTCACCTTGACAAAAACCGTCCTGACACGCGGTCGCGCAAGTTTCTGTCGCTTTCCAAACGCCCTTGTCATCGCAAAGTTCCGTGCCTTTGCCGCTGCATCGGCGGCTGTCCATCTTGCACTCGCCACGGCAGATTCCGGCCGTGCATTGGAAAGGACACACCGTCTCGGTTTTCCAGGTTCCATCCGCATCACAGGTTTCCGCACTCAAGCCCTTGCAGCGTTTTTCGCCGGGAAAACACTCTCCTGCACACGCTCCCTCTCGACACACGAATGCGCACTCGGTGACTTCTTCCCAGCCTGTACCCGTAGAACATTGCTCGGACACACCGTCCGTACAACGCGATTGCCCCACAGAACACGTCGAGGTGAGCGGATCGCCGGGTTCGTCGGTGTCGCCTCCGGATTGGCCCGCCTGTTGGCCTGCCCCGCCGCCAACTTCCGCACCGGCCGAACCGCCGGCCCCGATATCCAGGGTCGGGAAGCCATCGGTGTTCACCGCACAACCCATCCCCACGAGGGTGCAAAATACGAGAGCGAGCGACACACCGTTCAAACGCGAGTGTTTGCCGCTACGGGACAATTTTATTGGGAGCGAATAAGTCATGGGCGCTTTCTTCCTGCACGCCTGATGCCAGACGGCGAAACCCGTCATGGCACATTCCCGGGCAAAATTCGCTGTGATAAGTCGAATTTTTATCTCTTCCAAGGTTACTTTTATGTAACCAAGGTAGGCGCCTTGAAACCAGCGACCCCGATTATGCCTTGTGCCAGCCCGCTTCCTTGCGCAGATCGGGCAAGGTGAGCGGCTCGTCGGGCCGATACCCCACGTAAGTTTCCAGAACCTGGTTGCCCGGGTAACCCATCTCCCCGTGAATGCCAATCTCGGACGTGTAATACGAATGCGCCACCACGCGTTTGCATTCGACGAAAAACTTCTCGGCAACCGTGGTGGGCTTCTTCTCGGCGGCTGCAAGTTGGGTCACGATCGCAATGCGCTCTTCCGGTGTGCACGCCATGAAAACCTTCTGGTGCGCCTTTTTTGCCATCGCATCGATGGCCTTCAAGCCCACGCGAAACGCAGCGGGCTTTTTCCGGGCGTCGTCCGGCGCCTTGACGAGGATGCCAAGCCAGCTATTTAGATCAGCCGCCACACCCGCGTCGTGCGCCCCCGGTGAACGTTCGTCGGCTGGAATGATAATTTCGGCGAGTGTGTCGAGCAACGACAGCTCGGCGAGCACCAGATAACTTTTTCGTGCGGCGCCACGCGCGGCCGCCGGTGTCGCGCGCAATGCATCGCCCACGGCAATCAGCGAGGCTGCAAGCCCCAGCATTGTGCGACGGTTGAGGGTAAGCGTTTTCACAGGTTTCCCTTGCGCAACTCGCCCGCGAGATAATCGCAGGAACGCCAGGCCAGCGCCATGATGGACCACGTGGGGTTTTGTGCCGACGCGCTCACGTGACTTGAACCGTCGACCACAAACAGATTCTTCACGTCGTGTGCCTGCTGAAATTGGTTCAAGACGGAGGACTTCGGATCGTTGCCCATGCGGGCGGTGCCCAGTTCGTGAATGGACCAGCCCTCGGTCAAAAGTTTGCGATCGACGTGCAGCACCT
>JAYUPZ010000678.1:0-2504 GCA_043759805.1 Myxococcales bacterium
GTCCCAAAAGCGATCTTTGGCAGGTGCGTCGGGCGCACCTTCGTACATCAACACGGTCGCGCCATTGGCAAACAAACCGTAGACCATATAGCTGTGACCGGTGATCCAGCCGATGTCCGCCGTGCACCAGTAGATATCGTCTTCACGCAGATCAAAGACGTACTTGCTGGTGACTGCCGTGCCGAGCAAATAGCCCGCGGTGGTGTGCTCGATGCCCTTGGGTTTGCCGGTTGTGCCCGAGGTGTAAAGAATGAAGAGCAACTGTTCAGCCGGTAAGCTTGCGGCTGGAAAGGCGGTCGGTTGATCCCGGACCGCATCGTGATACCAAACGTCGCGGCCAGCCGTCATCTCGATCGGGTTCTTTGCGCGCTGTACGACCACGCACTTTTGCACCGAGGGTGTCTGCGCAAGGGCGCGATCGACGTTTTCCTTGAGGCCGATGACCTTGCCGCGGCGGTATCCACCATCGGCAGTCACGACAACCTTCGCACCGCAGTCGTTGATGCGATCACGCAGGGATTCGGCTGAAAATCCACCGAACACGACGGTGTGCGCTGCACCGAGGCGCGTGCACGCCAACATCGCAACCGATGCTTCTGGAATGAGTGGCATGTAGATCGCGACGCGATCGCCCTGCTTCACACCCATCGATGACAGCGCCGATGAGAAGCGACACACCTCTGCATGCAGTTCACTGTAGGTCAGCGTGCGTTGCTCGCCGGGCTCGCCTTCCCAGATGAGGGCGGGCTTGTTGCCGCGCATGGCGAGGTGTCGATCGAGGCAATTCTCCGAGACGTTGAGCTCGCCGTCTTCAAACCAGCGAACAAAAGGAACCGTGCCCGATTTTACCTTCGTGAACGGCTTTTTCCATAGGAGCTCCGAACGCGCCATGTCGCCCCAGAAACCATCGTTGTCATCAAGCGATCGGCGATAAAGCGCATCGTACTCTGCACGATTCTTGACGTGAGCCTTGGCCGCAAAACCTTCGGGGGGCGGGAAGCGACGGGATTCGTGGGAACTGGATTCGATGCTACCGGACTCGCTGTTGTTGCTCATTTTTAGTTTTTCTCACCTCGAACTCAGGGCTGTGTGGACAGGTCGAGACGTCCGCCGTCGGCAGGGATTGTCTTGCCCGGAGGCGGCAACACCGTGAACGAATCGGTGTTGCCGCCTCGTCCATCCGCCCGCGCCACGATAAGGCGAACACCGCCGTCTGCGCCCACAAAGGTGGCGAGTACCCATCGGCCTTCGGGTTCGACATCGGCGGCTTCAATCGTGCCTGGAACACTGGCAATTTCGATCGCAACGCCGTCGGCACCGAGGCTGTAAAGGGCGTGACCCTGTTCATCCCGAACCCGAGCACTGACAAAGACCGTCACGAGTTCAGGCGGCACTCGAATCGCAGCACCGCTTTGCAGGGGAGACGAGCGCGAGGTTGTGATACGCCTTGGTTCGGCGGCTGCCGGAATGTCGACCGAGCGTGCGAGGGAAAAATCAACACCCGCACCGACCGGTGTCACACGAATCGCGTGAACTCGGGTTGGTTGCGGACCCGCGTCGGGCGCCTTGGTGATTTCGCCCGAAAGCACCCACAAAGTTTCGCCACCGGGAGAAAACAAAAGATCCACCAGTGTCGGAACATGGGAGTCGGTATCGACCGCAACCTCACCGAGAAGTTCCGAACGGCCAGACTTGAGTGCTTTCAGATCGATGAACAAAATGCGATTGCGATCCGCAACACCAACGGCCATCACCGCGCCATCGGGCGACACCGCCGAAGAAACAATCGTCTGCCCTTCAAACGCCTTCGGCAATGGTTGTGGGGTCCGACGTGCGGGCCTCAAGGCTGAACGCGTATCAATGATCTGAATATCGCGATCCCGTAGCACAATGAGGCTGGGATCCGCGACGGGCGTCTGCATCGCGCGCACAGCGCCCTTGCCAAGTTCGAGGCTGTAGGAAGGCTGCTCACCCTTGGGACCTGCAGCAAGATCGATCACGTCAAGCATGCCGCCTTCTGCACCGGTGACATAGGCGGCTCGACCATCAGAGCTAAGCGCCAAAAAACGGCTGGACGGGCGAACCGTCACACCAACGGGATGAACCGAATCGCGACTGAATTCCAGCCATCCAAGTCGACCGCCGTCTGCGGGCAATACCACGGCATAACGGCGAACCTGAATCTCGAAGGAGCCCACACCAGCGTGGGTCGCGATTTCGAGACGCTGTGAACCGGTGACGGTACCGGTGGGAACGCGAACCAATATCCCGCCATCCGCCGTGCGCGACAGAACCTGCGCCGCGCGACCACTCACCTTGACGGTGGGCTGACGACCAAAGTGGGCGCCGCGAATCCACAGGGTTTCACCGACCGCAATCACGCCGTCGGGCGACACCACCCCGAGCGAGCCCTCGGCAGGCACGTCACGGCCGCCCAGATCCACCACACTTTCAATATGTGGCTCTTTCGTGGACTCCGGAAGATCCCGGGTCTCCACGATTCG
>JAYUPZ010000679.1:0-2503 GCA_043759805.1 Myxococcales bacterium
TCATCGCCGGGCAGGGCGCGTATGGCGGCCTCGGGATCATCGGCGTCCAGCAACTCGTCTCCGCGTCGGTTTCGCTTCATGCGCAGGAGCTGCGCGCGATAACGGGACAGATTGACGATGTCCGCGCCTTCAGATCGTGTCATTCGTCGAACAATACATCAGAAGGAAGTTCAACCGCGCCCGCTTCCTGGCGTGCACCGGAGAGATCGGCCGTTGTCTTGCGCAATCGATCGGCCAACACCTGTACAAAGCTCCACAGGAGTTTCACGGCAAGGGGCGGATGCTTTCGGATGATCTCGTAGAAGTCCTTGCGGGACAAAACGAGGATTCGCGATTTTTCTTCGGCGGTCGCACTCGCCGAACGCGGCGTACGATCCACGAGCGCCATCTCGCCGAGGTGAGCGCCGCTTTCGAGATACGTGATGAAGGTCTCGTCCTTGTGCAGGCGAATTTTGCCACGCAGGATGATAAACAAATCATCGCCGGGATCGCCTTCTTGTAATACGATTTGACCGGGTTCGTAATCGACCGCGGTCGTCAAGTTCAACACCCGCATGACCTCTCGATAGGTCAGGTAGCGGAAGAGCGGCATGTGCCGCAAGACATCGATGCGGCGGTTGAGTTCTTCGCTGCGCTGTGACTGTGCATCATCGACATCGCGATGCACCCGCAACGAAATGGCCGTGATGTTGTCGTGCCCGCCACCGGCATTGGCAAGATCGATGAACTTCTGGGGCAGGCCCGTCACGTCGTCTTCGGAGGCGAGGATCTCCAATGTCTTTTCGTCGTCGAGGTAGTGCGACAGCCCGTCGGAGCAGAGCAGAAATTGATCGCCCGGCAGGATGTCAAAGTCGATGGTGTCGACCTGAACACGCTCGTACACGCCGACCGCGCGGGTCACGGCATTCTTGAACGAGGCGTAAGGCGAGGTCGCCAGCGTTTCCTTGGTGACCTTGCCGCGCCGGATCAGTTCGTTGACGAGCGAATGGTCTTCCGTGAGCTGCACGACCTGATTCTTTCGAACTAGGTAAATGCGACTGTCCCCCACGTGCGCGATGAAGCCGCGGTCCTTGACGACGAGCAGGGCGGAAAGGGTGGTGCCCATGCCGCGCTTGTCGGCCTCGTCCTGGCCTTTCTGGAAAACGGCGGTACAGGCAGCCAGAACCGCCTCCTCGAGGACGGTCAGAACATCCTGGGTATCGGCCTTGCCGATGGCGTAGGCTTCGATGGTGGGGCGATCCTCCTCCACGACGCGCCGCATCTCGTGTACGGCTATATGCGAGGCAACCTCACCGGATGCGTGGCCTCCCATGCCGTCCGCAACACTAAATAGGCGGAGTTTCTTGTCGACGAGGAAGTTGTCCTCGTTGTGTTCGCGCTTCTTGCCAACGTCCGTGGCCGCCCAAAAGCTAAGTTCCATTTGAATCGCTTCGCCTTGCTCGGACGTTTGGACGACCGAAAGTTTCGTAGAGGCTAAACGGGTACCACCCTTCCCGGTGCCGGGCAAGTACGCAGGGTGATCTTGACATCTGGCACGGCGCTCCGTACAACAACGGGCCTTCTTCGGGGATCGTCTAACGGCAGGACGCCAGTTTCTGGTACTGGCTATTGGGGTTCGAATCCCTATCCCCGAACACAACTTAATAACGACCACTCGGGGATCGTCTAATGGCAGGACGCAGGCCTTTGGAGCCTGCTATCAAGGTTCGACCCCTTGTCCCCGAACATATCCGTGCTCCACTTAGCTTGAAAAACTGAATACCGATTTCCGGCCCCATAGTCTAGCGGTTAGGACGGCGCCCTCTCACGGCGCAGTCCCGGGTTCAATTCCCGGTGGGGTCACTCTGAAAATGGTGAATGAGGCGTCGCCCCGTTTTACCATTTGTCTTCCTTGCCAAGCGCTCCTTGCAGAACTTGTCGCATGTTGAAATCCGAGCTTCTCGAACTCATCGCCAACGGAGAAAACTCGGGCGTTGAGTTCAAACGAGACGACGTTCGGCCCGAACAGCTCGCCAAGGAAATCGTCGCCCTTGCCAACTTTCAAGGCGGCCGCGTGCTCCTCGGCGTGGAGGACGACGGTACCCAAACCGGGCTGCAACGTGTCGACACCGAGCGATGGGTAATGGATACCGTCTTTGGCCGTTACATTCACCCGCAGATCCTGCCGTTTTACGAAGAGATCGTGGTGGATGCGAACATCCGCATCGCCGTGATTACCGTCGAAAGCGGAACCACCAAGCCATACGTACTACGAAACAACGATCGCGAAGATATTTACATCCGTATTGGGACAACATCACGCCTCGCGACAAGGGAACAGCAAGCGCGCTTGTTTGCATCCGGCGCCATGCTTCATCCCGAGACCACGGCAGTGTCTGGAACCGGCCTTGCCGATCTCCATCTCGAGCGCCTGACCGACTACCTGACCGAATACGTCCGAGATCCCGCGCCGCCGACAGAGAACTCAACCTGGGTGGATCGGCTTTCGGGGCTGGGTTTCATG
>JAYUPZ010000680.1:0-11276 GCA_043759805.1 Myxococcales bacterium
ATCGTGCTTGAGCCTCTCGCATCGGGCGAGGCGGTGCTTGAAGAGGACGAGAAAGGTCTGGGTGTTGCGCTCATCGACATTGGCGGAGGCACGACGGACATCGCGATTTTCACGGACGGCGCCGTGGCACATACCAGCGTGATACCGATTGGTGGCCATCAGCTGACGAGCGACATCGCCTTTGGTCTGCGCACACCGCCGCACGAAGCCGAGAAGATCAAACACTACTTCGGCTGTGCCACGGCCGCGATGGTGGGTGAAGACGAAACCATCGAGGTGCCTTCGGTGGGCGGTCGCGAACCTCGCATCCTTTCGCGCCAGATGTTGTGTCGCGACATCATTCAACCGCGTGTGGAAGAAATGTTTTCGTTCGTGCGCGCCGAAATCGCGCGCCTTGGTTGCGAAGACATGCTGGCATCGGGCGCGGTCATCACGGGTGGTGCCACACAACTTGCCGGCATGGCCGAGCTGGGTGAAGAGATCCTCGGCTTGCCCGTTCGAGTGGGTGTACCGAAGGGCGTGGGTGGTCTTGCCGATGCCGTGAAGTCGCCGGCCTACGCGACGGCGGTGGGCCTGGTGCAATACGGGCTTTCGCAACAGGCGGCGATCGCACCTTCGGATCGTCAGCGTCGCGGCAGCTGGTATGAGCGCATCAAGGGGATGTTTTAGGCTCGACCCAGGTTGACGGGCCCCAGTTTCAGAAGAAGCTGCCCGGCGCGACGCACAGGATGGGCGATGTGGCCTAGGGTTATGTCGGTGTGGTAAAATCAAACAACAGGGATGATCTATGGACGACTCGAATTTCACCCGAGATGGATCTTCCGACGAGCGTCGGCGACGTGCCGAGGAACGCCGCGCGAAAATGACTGTGCGACGGACGTCTCTCGAGGCTGGAGAAGAAGATTTAAACCCGGTGTTCGGTGAAGATGCGATCTCGTTGCTGACGCAGTTGAGTCGAGAATCGTTCCAGATGACGGGCGCGGCTATGCCGTCGTATGGGCGTGATGCGATTCCTTGCGTGTTTGTCAGAGGGTAGTGGGTATGATCGAGCTTCCTCAGGATTTTCAGGATCTTTTGGTGGAACTTGCGAACGCAGGAGCGGACTTCGTCGTTGTCGGGGGGCATGCGGTCGCTTTTCACGGGCACCCGCGCGCGACGAAGGATCTTGATGTTCTGGTTCGCGCGAACCCAGGCAATGCAGGCCGGGTCTTTCAAGCATTGGCTGCTTTCGGGGCTCCATTGCAATCGCTTGAGGTAAGCGAAGCGGATTTCGCAACCTACGATGGCGTGTTGCAATTGGGTATTCCACCGCGCAGGATCGACGTGTTGAACCGTGCGACGGGGATCACGTTCGACGAAGCGGTCGCGGATGGCCAATCTTTTCTTGTCGATGGGCGCATGATTCCCATCATTGGCAGAGACGCTTTGCTTGCGAACAAACGCGCTGCTGGTCGCCCTCAGGATATTGCCGATGTGGCGGCTTTGGAGCGGGTCAAACGCTGACCGACGGGAGAAGCCTGATCTTCACCCCACGACCCAGGGCAACCCGCGTGACGCTGCAGGCATGCCGACCATCCCAATTGGTGTAGGTCAATTGATAGTTGCCAGACGGTCGACGGACGTGTCAATCATTGGTTTGACTTCGCGTTGCGATGCGAAAGTGCCAGCCACGACTTTTAAGGATACTGTTGAAGCATCGTCGTGTCCGTTCTGCCCTTGTCGTTCCCCATGCTCAACCATCGACCACCGCCCCGTCGCTCATTCGCTTCGCTTCTTCGGTGTAGCACAGCGCCGACCGTCCGCGTGCTGGTAGCCGCGTGCGCGATGCTTTCGGCCGTTGCTGCGTGTTCCTCGTCCGGAGACGGTCGCGACGATGCTGAGCCGAGCACGGGCGGTGCTACGGGAGGTTCGGTCAACACGGTGAACACGGGGTCCGACGGCGGTGGTAGGGACAGCGGTGCCCCGGACGGTCCTGCCGCTGTCTGCGATCCCATCGTCCTCCAAGAGCCGGTCGTGGGCGATCTGGTTGACGCGGGCACTGAAAAGCTTCCAGCCCTTGTCACCACGGGCCTCGACAAACGTCCTGCGACCACGACCTGTTTGCCCTTTGCGAAGCCAACGGGACTACCCAACGACCCCTTTCCCCAGGACCTGGCAGCCACGGGCTGTTTTACCGCCCGCGATCTGCGCGAGCCCGTCGAGGGGCCGATTCCCTACGATCTGAATTCACCGCTGTGGTCCGATGGCGCCGTCAAGCGGCGCTGGCTGGTGCTTCCGGCTGGTGAAAAAATCAAGATTGGCGAAACGGGCCACTTCGATTTCCCGAACGGGACGATGTTGATCAAGTCCTTCCAGCTGGATGGCCTCATGCTGGAGACGCGGTTCCTGGTGCGACACATGGATGGTGAGTGGGCCGGTTATACCTATGAATGGGACGCGGGTGGGGCGAACTCGGCCAAATTGCACCGCAGTTCCGCATCCGTACGACGAATCGGAGATCTGCGCTGGGTCTTCCCCGGACGCGACAACTGCCTTGAGTGTCATACGAAACCGGCAGGCCGCAGTCTGGGTCCGGAAATCGGGCAGTTGAATCGCGACTTTGTCTATCCGAACGGTCGCCGGGCCAACCAGATTGCCACGTTCCAGCATCTCGCCCTGTTCGAAACCGATCCGGGCGATCCGGCCAAACTGACTGCCTACCCGCGGCCGGCGATCGCCAGCACGGGCACCGTGGCAGAAAGGGCGCGCGCGTACTTGCACGCCAACTGTGCGCATTGTCACCAGCCGGGTGCCACGAAGGAAAACTTTTTTGACCTGCGGTGGGCCACTTCTCTCGACATGACGTCTACCGTTCAGGTCGATCCCATCCGCGGTGAGTTCGGCGTGAACGGGACCCACCTGCTTTCGCCGGGTGCCCCGGACAATTCTATGATCTTTTTGCGCATGGGGAGTCTCGTCGCGGACATCCGCATGCCGACCATCGGCAGCAACAAAATCGATGACGTGGGTCTGACCCTGATCAAGGCCTGGATAACTTCTCTTTCCTGTCGATCACCCGTCGGCGGGCGATCGAATTGAAATAGCAACACAACTGCAGCAAAACGGAGAGCAACCAACGTGAATTCAGCATCAAAAGCCTTGATGACCCTGAGTGGATGTCTTGTTTTGGTCGGGACGATTGCCTGCGAGAACAAGTCTGCGGGCGGCGGTACTGCGGCCGGTGGCGCGGGCACAGGCCCCGACACCGGGGGTGCGGGACAGCCCATGGGCACAGCCGGCGCAGGTGGCGTTGGAGCGGGGGGAACCACAGGAAGCACGTCAACCGGTGGCGCCGGTGGCTCCATGGCGAGCAGCGGCGGCACCGGCGGTCAGCCAGACGTGAGCTGTGTTGCGGTTCCAAAGCTGAAGCTGACGTTGACGACGCGTGTGCCAATTGCGCCGTTCGCCAATGATGAGGAATGGATGGCGGCACCGCTCGCGCTGGTTCAGGCCAAGGGTGACGACCGCATCTTCATTGCCCAGCGTGGCGGGCGCATCCTGATCTTGAATAACGGAAGTCTGCTGCCGGAGCCGTTTTTCGACATGCGGACCAGCATTTCGGACGTGCCGTGGGGCCATCGGGGCGAACGCGGTCTGCTGAACATGGCACTTCATCCGGACTTCGCGAAGAACGGACGTTTTTATGTGTTCTACACAGGCAGCGATAACGATCCTTACTCGGATGCGATCGATGGCGACGTTGTGGTCGCCGAGGGGACTCAGTCAACCGCCAACCCCAACAAGGCCAACGCAAGTCTGAAGCCGTTGTTGGTCCTTCCCCATGGTGGCAACTACGACGACGGACACAACGGAGGCCTGCTTGCGTTTGGCAAGGACGGCGAATTGTGGACGGCGGTGGGCGACGGTGGCAACGGCTGGGATTACTTCAAGACCGGGCAAGATCCCATTCACCATTTGGCCAAGCTGTATCGTCTGGACACAGACAAACCCCCGGCCAATCCTCGCACCAACAGCAAGGATGCCGTGTGGTCGATGGGTCATCGCAATCCGTTTCGCGGTAGCGTGGATTTGGAGACCGGCGATCTGTACATCGGTGATATCCAGGAACAACATTGGGAAGAAATCAACATCGTTCCCTACAAAACACCCAGGGGTACGACGAACTACGGTTGGGGTAGCACGAATCAGGAGCCGCAACCCCGGACCAGTTGCAAGGGCCAGGCCGGTTGCCCGGTCGTGTGGCCGAAGGCCGGCATGGAGGGAACGCATTGCTTCCCGTCCTACTTCACCGACGCGGATGCGGAATGTGTGAAGTTCGGCGTCCCACCGGTTTTTGAATACCCACACAAGGAAACCGGCAACCTTTCAACGCCACGCGACAATACGCCCCCCGTTGCAGTCACCGAGGTCGCGGCCGTCATTGGCGGTTTCGTTTACCGGGGCAACAAGATCCCGGGCATGAAAGGCCGCTACATTTTTGGTGACTATCCGAATAAGTGGATCAAATCCTTCGTCACCCGGAATGGAAAGGCCGAGTGCCTAGAGGACCACACGGTTGATCTGGCGTTGTCCACGCTGTTGAAAGGCGGCCTCGTGGGGTTTGGTGCTGACGCCGAGGGCGAGCTGTATCTGCTGGATCGCGACCAAACCCATCTTTCCGGTTCGGCCAACAAGGGCGAGGGTCGCAACATCTACAAGCTGGAGGCCGAATAGCGCCGATCCGGAGATGACGCTACTTGAGTCTCCGACGCGACTCCGAAGAAGTCGAAATGGAGCTTCGTCGGCGGCAGTTGTTGCAGTTTGTGCAACAGCTGAAGTGGCAGCCAGGTCACCCTCGTCGAAGATGTTTTTGATTTGGCGGGAGATGATCGATCACATTCGGACAACGCGATGCGCTGACGTTCGGCGATTCCTTTGAAGTTTCGAGTCGACGGAATGGATCATTTGGTTCTTTTGGGACGCGTTTTTTCGATGACGTGCTGCGATTGCTTCAAAGGTTTCTTGGTTTCTGAATTTTCGGTCGCTAGCTGTGCGTACAGTTCGTGAAGCTTTTGTTGGAGCATCGCTTTTGGGGGCAGCATGGTTTGGTACTCGGCCACCAGTGTGGGGGAGGATGTGCGGGCGAGGGCGTATTCGACAACTTCGTTATCCTTGTTTGCACAAAGCAACACGCCAATCGAGGGGCGTTCGTGTGGCTTTTTCACATCGCGGTCAAGGGCTTCGACGTAGAAGCTCAGCTTGCCTAGATCCTCGGGCTTGAATCGGCGTACTTTTAACTCGAAGGCGACGAGACAACTAAGACCTCTGTGGAAGAACACCAGGTCAATGGCAAAGTCTTGTTTGCCTACCTGGATGGGGTACTCGGAACCGACGAAACAGAAATCGCGGCCAAGTTCGGTGATGAATCGGCCCAGGTTGCGCAGTAGGGCGCCGTGTAAATCGGCTTCAGTGTGATCAGAGGCGAGGTCGGCAAACTCGACGAAGTAGGCGTCTTTGAAATCGCGGTCGGCGTTCGGGTGTATTTCTCTCAACATTGTTGAGAGCTTTGGTGGTTTGAGCACGGTGCGCTCAAATGCTGACGCTTCGATTTGGCGGGCGACCTCTCGAACGTTCCAGCGTTTGGCGATGGCCATTCGTAGATAAAATTCGCGTGCTTCAGCGTGTCTGGCACCGCTCAGGATGTGCAGATTGGAGGACCAGGGTAATTCTCTCAACAATGTTGAGAGATCTGGGGCGTTCCGGTAGGCCTCGAAAAACTGGCGCATACGCCACAGGTTTTGGGGTGAAAAGCCTCTCACACCTGACTGGGTGCGGGCCAAGTGTTTCGCCAGATCTTCGACGGTGCCCTTGCCCCAGGCGTCTTGATCGATGCGTTTGCTGATGATCTGTCCGATGCCCCAATATAGGTCGATGAGATGAACGTTGACGGCTCGGCCTGCGTCTCGGCGAGCGGCTTGGACGAGGGAAACGATCTCGTCGAACTGCGAGGAGGCAGTGGCGGCTTTGAGGGCTTGGACCTTAGTGTCTTTTCTGATCTTCGTGTTCTTCGTCACGCTTCCACCTGTGCAATGGCTCTGGTCGGCTCGAACAATCGATTCTCGCGTGACCGCTCACGTTCGAGATCGTTGACGCAGGTTTCAACCTCATTGCTGATGAGATAGCGTGTCACGTCTCCGGCCTTTCGCGATAGCCGGCCTGGTCGCGCGCGATCCGTCCCAGAACACCTTTAACCGTGATGTCGAGTTGGCTTCCGTCGGTGTAATCAGCAGGCACGACGAAGTGTGCGCGGTCTTCGGCGATGAGATTGTAAACTTTCTGTTGAAGTTCCTTTTTCGCCCAGCGATCTGGGTCGAAGACCGCCACCGAATGTCCGCCCTGGTGTCGCACCATCTTCATCGATGGGATGTCGGTGTCGCCGTCGCCGAGATAGATGATGCGCGAGAACGGGATGGGTCGCTCGCCGTGGGGAACCCAGCGATTCACGGCTTCGTGGTTCCAGTTATTGTCGACACCCTTGTTGATTTGGAAAAGGTACTGTGTCTTGTTCGTAAAATTGATCGCTACGGCGGGCCACTCCGCATGACCATTCGTTCCGTATCGGTAACGTGATGCAAAGATCTTTTTGAACTTTTGGCCAATACTTGTTCCGGCAATCATCTCTTCGTTTCCGGAAGAGATCACATAATGCTCGAGAGCCAGCCCGCGCGTTTTTCCATGTCGATCAATGCGTTGGAACCATTCGAGTACGCCGCTGAAAAGGGGAGTATTTGCGCCGTGTTGGGCGAGGAGTTCTCTGGTCAACGGCGAGCCGCGTTCATTCGCCAGGGAAATCAAGAGGCCCAGGTAGATCAGGATCTGGTCTGCATCATCTTCTTTTTTTTCGGAGTCAACTCGATCCCAAAACGCTTTTTTGGTCATCCCGAGGTGTTTGGGTATCAGGCTGTGCTCCTGGATGTTTCCCGGCGCCAGCGTTCCGTCGAAATCATAGACGAGTGCTGTTCGCAATAGCGGGCACGGCTCGGTCATACCTGACCCTGTCGGATGGTCCAGCTTTCGGCAACCTTGATTGTTGGCTTGATCATGACTGGGCGATGGAGAGCAGCGGATATGCCAGCTTGTTCCAGCGCAATGACAGCGGTTTCGAGAATTTTCTTCGTTCTGCCCAATACGACACATCGCGCGCGCGCCCACGTCTCGGCTAGCGATATCAGCTGCGACTCATGCGAGTTCCCCTTCAATGTCATCGAAATGCCGGATTTGTACGGACGCGTTTTCGTCCTCATACTTGATCGCGATGAGGGGTTGCTTGTGGAGCGAACGAGACACATTGTGCTGGATGAGCTTGTTAGTAAGCGCGACAACTGTTGCGGGACAGCGATAGCTCGCGGGTAACTGAACGACAGACGTGTTGTAGTCGGTACGAAGTGTCGTAAGACGCTCGGGACTGGCTCCGTTCCACTGGTAACAGCCAGAGATTATAAGAAGGCTTGCGTCACCACAAGATATCTTGTTAACGGATGGTGGCATAACACCCCGAAGTACTCAGGGATGATGGCACCCGGCGCCAGCCGTCGATTTGGCCCGGCAGTTGCACAAGCATCGGGTATGAAAAACACGAACCATACAGAGCAGCTTGTGGTCACCGTCATGGACGCAGCCATCTTTGCGCTGCCAAACGGCGGCGAAGCGGCCTGAGCGCCACCTCACTTGTGCGAAACAACTGCGCGGAACACCCTCGTCCATCGTCGTGACGACTACCCCGCTACACCAGGTTGGGAATGAAAACGTCAATCGAATCACGCACCCGGTTGCTGCTCGCGAAATTGCGCAAGCGTTCGATCGAACCCGCATTGAGTTCCGAACCCGCGCTAAGGATCAACGCGCCGTTGGTGGTGACAACATCGGCGGCCAGAACCATTCCCGCGCGCAAGTTCAACGCGGCAAGTTTATCCGCCTTGCCCGCATTGACCTGTCCGCCGGATAGCACCGAAATGAATGCCAGGATGTCGGTTCCGAAACGATTTGTATCGCGAAGAATTGTTTGGATGCTCTGCTCTCGTTGTACGCCTCGCGCCGAAAGGCGATCGAATTCTGCGCACAAATCGATGATCCGGGCTCCCAGCGGACGCGGTCCCTGCGTGGCTTGCGTGTTGGCGAGACTTTCAAGCAGCTCAATGACGGGATCAAGGCGCGGGATGTTTTGCAGGATCTGACAGGTAACCCGTGGCACGTTTGCGACCATGGCTGCGCTTTTGGGATCGAGCGACGCTCCCTGGACGGCGCGGACCGCAACGTCGTCTGGCAACGAGACGTACCCAATGTCTTGAACCATCGCAGCGACCTCAATGAACCAACGCGACTCAAGTTTCATCGAATCGCAAAACAGAACCACCAGTTTGCGAATCCGTTCCGCGCGACCAAACACCAGGGGGGAAGTGGCCGCCAACAGATCGGTCAGGGCTTTGATGCTGCCGCGAAGTGTTTTCTCAAGCAGTTCGCGCTCGGCGCAGATTAGTCGGTGTTGTTTGACCGCATCGGTAAGCGTCTCGACCAGTGCAGCACGCTCGGTTGGCTTGGTCAAAAACCGGAAGAGCTGACCTTCGTTGACTGCCTTGATTGCACTTTGCATATCAGATTGGCCAGTCAACAGAATGCGGATCGTATCGGGTGCGAGCTTTCGGGCTTGTGACAGCAGTTCTGCACCGTTCATGCCTGGCATGCGCATGTCACTCACGAGTACCTCGAACGGACCTTGCTCCTTGATGGCCGCCAGCGCCTGCAACCCGCCTTCCGCGGTGACAAGCTCGAAATCTTTGCGAAGGTTTAGCTTCAACCCGGAAAGTACCGCGGGCTCATCGTCAACGCACAGAATCTTCGGCAATGGGCTCGTCACATCGGCTCTCTCAACATCGTCTGACTCCGCCGATGACTGTAGCCATCACGATCACACCACCCCCGCGATGGGAAACTCACCTGTGATGGCGTCGACGGGTAAGCGAATCGTGAAGGTTGTTCCCTGGCCAACTTCGGTCTCGAAGTCGAGACTGCCTTGATGCTTGTCGACAACCACGGATCGAGAAATCGCCAGCCCCTGTCCCGTTCCCCGACCGACCTCTTTCGTCGTGAAAAAGGGATCAAAAATCCGATTTCGCACGTTCTCCGGGATCCCACCACCCGTGTCGCTGATGCGGATAAATACGCTTTGGCCGTCCGAGGAGGTCGCAATCTTGATGAGGGAACTGGCGATATCGCGGTTTTGATCGGTGATCGCATGGGCGGCGTTGACCACAAGATTGAGCACAACCTGGTTGATGTCTCCGATGCGACAAGACACCAAGGGAAGATTGGGATCGAGCGCGGTCTCTACCAGCGCCACGTGTTTCCAAACGTTTGCGGAGACGGTGAGCGTGCTTTCGATTGCCCGATTGATATCCGATGCCTCTTTCTGGTCGCTGCCCATGTGGGAAAAATCTTTCATCGCCTGGACGATCTTCGAGACACGTCGGACCCCTTCGAGTGCGTTCTTGATCGACTCTGGTACGTTTTCCTTCAAGAAGTCCAGATCGCGTTCGGTTGCCATTGCTTCAAGCTCTGCCACCTTTTCCGCCCCGATTTGTTCCTCGCTTGCCGCCGTCACTTCGCGATACGCGTCCAACAATGCTTGAATATCGCGACAGGCCTCTTCGAGAAACGTGACGTTGTCGCCGATGAACTGCATGGGCGTGTTGATCTCATGCGCCACGCCCGCGGCCAGTTGTCCAATGGATTCCAGCTTGTTCGATTCGTTCAGACGCGACTCCATCGCTTGCCGATCCGTCGCGTCATCGAGAATCGCAACCGCACCGTCCGAACCGTTATTTCCCATTGGCGTAACGGTCCCGGAAATCGATCGATCTTTTCCAGAAGGTGTCCGGTACATGATCCCATTCAACGTCTGAGTTTCCCCACTGCGCAATGCACGGGTAATGGCGTGATCCGCCGTATCCACTTTGCCCTGCCTTGTCGACCAATCTAGTACCCGAGAACCAGGTTTACCCATGACCTCAACGGCACGCGCTTCCAAGAGTTTCAATGCAGCAGGGTTCAAAAATACGATCATACCGTGGGCATCAACACCCACTATTCCCGCAGCCGCGGTACTCAAGATGGCAGCGTTTCGATCCCGCTCGAGTTTTAGATCGCGCGTGCGTGCGTCGACCTCGTTCGAAAGATTCGCCTGATGTTCCCGGAGACGGGTGTCGCGAAGTTGGATCTCGGACAACATCCTGTTGAAACTATCGGCCAAAGTACCCAGTTCGTCATTCGAGATTCTCACGGCTCGAATGTTGTAGTTTTCGGATTTCAGAATGCCTTCCGCTGCCTTCGCGATGCCACTCACGGACAACATGAGTCGGCGCGACAACTCGAAAGCGATGATACCAATTAGGATCACGATCGCTGCGCCGGTTAGACCTATCTTGACGCGAAAGCTAGCGGCCGATGCCAGGCGAGATGCCTCAACGATTAGACGATCGACAAGATCATTTTCAATGCGACCGAGTGCTGCCATTCGCGTCAGCGCCGAATTGTGGTACGTTTTTTGTTCACCCGGTAACGTGTCGTCAATCGCGCGCGTGATCTCCGAAAGAATGGCCTCGGTCGCAGCGACGGCGGGCGTCGACATTACCGCCTTCACTTGCCTGGCAACCGTTTCATCGGCATCGTCGGAAAGCAACTCGCTCAGTTGTTTCAGCTCGGTTTGTTCTGTGATAAGGCTACGAAACTGCCCGGGGGCAAAGCCGTTTCCGCCGTAAGCGCTCATGATCGTCGCATCTAACTGGCTGCTTTTTTCCGCATACCGGCCAAGCGTGAATAGCGACGCCATTCGATTCGACAGCGCGGCGTCCCGCGATACAGTTTTCAATCGTCCCAGAATCCGAAGCAATCCATCGATTGCTTCGGTGTAAACGGCATTCAATTCCGTTTCTTTCGACAACACGCCTTCAAGCGATGTCGGTACACGCTGTAGTTGCCGTCGAATCGATTCGGCTTGACTACTTACGGTGGTATCCGACCGAACGCTCTCGAAGGCGCGAATTAGTCCATCGCGGTGGGCGATGTAAGATTGGTTCGCCTTCGCCCACGCCCTAATTTGAGCGTTCATTTCAAAGGCCCTCGCCCCTTCCTCGGTGGCACCGGAGGTTATCGCAATCTGGTTTCCCAGCAGCCACCGGCGCGGCAAGCGTGCCGTTTGTAGGTCCGAGATGACCGCCAGGGTTCCCTTCAGTACACCTGCG
>JAYUPZ010000681.1:0-5317 GCA_043759805.1 Myxococcales bacterium
CTGGCCGTGTCATCCGGAATGGTCCCCTGCCCCGACGTCACAGCCTTTGAATCTGCCTTGACCGCGGTTTGCCTGGCGCTCGCAGGCGATGTCGTGCGCAACGGCGAGGGCGTCCACCACGTCATTCGTGTCACGGTGTCTAACGCTCCCGATCGCGAACTGGCAAGACGACTCGGCCGAGCTGTCGTCAATTCCCCTCTCGTGAAAACCGCGGTCCTTGGCAACGATCCCAACGTCGGTCGCATCGCGGCGGCACTTGGCAAACAACTTGGGCTGGATGAAGCCGCTCGCACGGTATCGACCGATCGCGTTCGCATCGCTATCGGTGGACAGGACGTCATGGTTGGCGGCGAATTCCACCTTGACGGTGCGATCGAAAAACGCCTGTCCGCGCTATTTAAATCGGCAGAGCTCTATACCAGTGCACCCAACGCCGACGGAAACTTCGTCGCGCCCATTGACTATCCACCGCACGAGGACACCGTGGACATCCTTGTCGATCTCGGCAGCGGAACCGAAGCGTGCACGGTCCTTGGCGCTGATCTGTCACACGAATATGTGACTGAAAACGCCGACTACCGCAGCTAGAAATCGTTGTAACGGAAGGTCTTCATGCGCGGAACCGGACCGCCGCCGATCTCGAAGAAGAACCCAAAGCCAAAGCTGATGGCGCCCTTTTCGATCAATTGATACGGGGGATTGGGGAAAGGTTGAGCCAGCTTGAAGGCCTCGATGGCCTCGTCATCAAGGAACTCCACACCCGACGGTGATTCCACCACGACGTTCGCCAACGATCCATCGGGCTTTAACTCGACCCGCAACAACGTAAACCGGTCGCGCTGTCCGTAGATGCGAAAGTTCGGGTCACGCTTGCGATATTCATCGGCCGGACGCCACTGTTCGCGCACCTGTTGCTTCACACGGTTGAAGAACGAGGCAAATTTCCACTTCTTGGCGTTAAGCGCGGTCTCGGTGCCTTCTTCGACACCTTCGAGGTGATCCGATGTGCCGCTGCCAATCGCACGGGCGATTTGTTGTTGGGTCGGCATCAAGGCCTCTGCACCGGCCACTTCAGGCGTTCCCGCGCCCCCGCCAACTTGCGGCGTGGGCCGCGTTCGCAAGAGCTGGCCGACCGATAGATCCTGTCCATCGCCAGGCGGCGCCCCCGGTTCCGACTCAAGTGGATTGCCCCGAATCTCGGCTGGACCCATACCCGTCGCTTTTTGTGCTGCGTTTGCTGCAGCTGGAGGGATCCGTCTCGCCAACACGGGCTCTCGCGCGCCAGCCGGAGAGGCCTGTTGCGCCGCTTGTGCCGCCTGTGCCGGCGAGGGTGGTGTGGTATCCTCGTCTTTGCCGTCCTGCGCCCCCTGAACCGCCTTTGGGTTCAACTCGCCGAATTTTCGGCTTTCCTTCGCGACCTTCGAATCGTACTCCGAAACGAAGCGGGCATCTTCGGGCCGTTGTTCGTTTTGCGGACGGGCCATCTCGACAACCTGACCCGACGGCTTGGGTGTTTCCTCTTCCTTGAGTTTTTCTTGTTCTTCGCGCTTTTCCTCGGCGACTTCTAGCTCGGCAATGATCTTGCGCGAAGCCTCTTCGTCAATCACACCAAAATCGATGCTGTCCTCGGAGGCGATGTCGTTTGCAAGGCGCCGATCCGCAGCACGAGGGGCATAGAAATATGCATAAAGACCAAGTCCCAGACCGAGTTCAAGATGCAGGACGATTGCCAGCAACACCCAGCGAGCCAGGCGATGCTGTTTGCGGATCGTTTGCACGGGCGGCCGGTCGGCTCCCAAACCTTCTAACCTCTGGCCAAGTTTAGCAGTTTCAGACTTCGTGAACGGTGAGGAACGTGTTCAACGAACAACGGGATTCGAGAACATCACCCGCAGATTGACCGTCAGGGGCTCCGGCATCTTCGGATAGGGCGCGGCGCGGAGGGCTGCCGCCTCCGCCGCAGCGTCAAATTCGGGAAAGCCCGCGGAGCGAACGACCTGTACCGAACCCTCGATATGGCCATCCCGACCAACCACGAAGCGCACAATGCTGTCACCCTGCTCCAGCATTAACGCCAGCCGACGCGGAAAAACGACAGCCCGACTTGCCCGTGCCTGGATCTCCCGCTCGAACCCCATGCGACGGGCCTCCGCAGCGCTGACAGATATTGTTTTGCCATGGGGAGCCGGAACCGGTGAGCCGTCCTGCGCGAGGTTGCTGCCTCGCGTGTTGGTAGCCACCACGCCCGGGCTCTGGCCAGGCCCAAGGTGTTGGGCCTCCGCTAAACCGACGGCCGCGACGACGACCGTTTCTAGTAGTTTGGGGTCGCGCTCGTTCGACGCGCTGCGGGTCGTAACCGCGTCGACTGCCGGTCCCTTCACGTCGGTATCGAAACGTTGCGGTCCCAACCTGGTTTGTAGGGGATCCTCGCCGGCGATGACTGCCGCCACGTTGTGATCGGCCACCGCATCCCCTTGTTTCTGACGGCCTGGATCGTCTCCCTCCACAACCAGCGGTACGAGTGCAACTTCGGCTACGCGGCTATCAGTGCCGATCGTCGTCCCTTTTCCAATCTCCTCTTCCCTTCGCTCGGGCTCCGGTGAAGCCAAATGCCAGCCGATTTTCGAGCGCGCCTGGCGATACGTCGAGGCGCCGTCGGTCAACTGTTGCCGCGATGTCGACCGATCGGTCCGGGCGGCCACGACCGCTTCAAAACTGCCCTCGCCTTTTCCCTGGTCGGGCGCAGGACGCGTTGCCTCCGGTCCATTTGCCACCGCCGGCGACGAAGCGTTCACCACCTCAGAACGCCGGTCGACCTCGTGCTCGGGCAACACTGACGGCGTGGTATCGGGCAATTGCTGCAGGATCTCGGAAGCCATCGCAAGCTCGACAAGCGTTGGTTCCCCCTCGAACACTGCGTTCGCCAACGCCAATCCGACCGACTTCGGGGCCGATCCCGCTTCCAACAGCTGCCAAACAAGAATCCCTGTAAGGCCACCGTGTAGCAAAAGAGAAGACACCAGCGCGGCTCCAAGTTTTGGCCGTTTGCGCCGTCTGTCGCCCCCGTTCATGCAAGCAGTTTACCCGAGAGAAACGGCCTTGCCGAGTAGACCACCCGGGCACGTGATTCCAACACCGCCGAGGCCACAATACCCGTCGGGATTTTTTGCGAGGTATTGCTGGTGGTAATCCTCGGCGAAATAGAAGGTCGGCGCGACCAGAATCTCTGTCGTGATGGCATCGTGGCCCGCTTCACCAAGTTTTTTGGCGAAAGCCTCGCGACTTTGCATGGCCAAATCGTACTGCGTTTCGTCGTACGTATAAATACCCGAGCGATATTGCGTTCCCACATCGTTTCCCTGGCGCATGCCCTGGGTTGGATCGTGGTTTTCCCAGAACACCTGCAGCAAACCGCCAAAGGTGAGGATCCTTGGATCAAACACAACCCGAACAACCTCGTTGTGACCTGTCATCCCCGAACAAACCTCACGATAGTTTGGATTCGGCGTGATGCCCGCCGCGTAGCCGACCTGCGTCGAAAACACCCCTTCGGTTTGCCAAAACTTCTTTTCTGCACCCCAGAAACATCCCATCCCAAACTGAACCATCTTCATATCAGCAGGAAATGGGCCCGAAAGGGGATTGCCGTTCACGGCATGCGCCGCCGGAACCGGCATCGCCGTGGCGCGACCGGGCATGGCATTTGCGGCAGTCGGCAAACGGAGCTTGCTGGAAAGGAACATCTCCTAGGCGTAGCACAAAGGTCGGCATGTGCTACCGTCTTGCCCCATGTTGACCCCGCTTCAAGGGTTGGTCCGCCACCGTCGGTCATCGTCGCTTTCTGCGAGCGGTGGCGCGATCGAACGCAGCCTCGTCCGCGATGTGGGTCGGGCCATCGGCGACTTTAACCTCATCGAAAGCGGTGATCGCATTTTGGTCGCGCTGTCGGGGGGCAAGGATAGCTACGCAATGCTGACCTTGCTGATGAGCATGCAACAACGATCTCCCGTTGCCTTCGAGTTGATCGCAACCCACCTTGATCAAGGACACCCGGGATACGACGGATCGCCCCTCGTGCGACATCTGGAATCCACCGGCGTTCCGTTTCACATCCTCACGGAAGATACCTATTCGATCGTGAAGGAAAAGGTGCCCGAGGGAAAGACCACCTGCTCGCTCTGTTCGCGATTGCGTCGAGGCATTCTTTATACGGCTGCCGCCCATCTAAAATGCAACAAGATTGCGCTTGGCCACCACCGGGACGACGCTCTCGAAACCTTGCTGCTGAACGTATTCTTCGGCGGGAAGTTGGCCGCCATTCCCGGACGATTGACGAGCGATGACGGCCGCCACGTTGTGATTCGCCCCCTTATCTACTGCGCTGAAGAAGAGCTCGCCGCTTTTGCCGAAGAGATGAAGTATCCGATCTTGCCGTGCAATCTTTGTGGTTCACAACAGAACGCTCAGCGCCAGCAGATGAAACGGTTGCTCTCCACGATGGAAGCCGAACATCCGAATCTCAAGCAGACCATGCTAGCGGCACTTGGAAACGTGAATCCGTCACACCTGCTAGACCGCAAGCTGTTCCCGCCCCACGCGGGCTAGGCGTGGGCAGCGCGGCGCTTGGTCTTGTTCGCGATCTTGCCGCTGCTCGCGATCTTGCCGCTGCTCGCGATCTTGCCACTGCGACCACGCCCCTCGGACTTAACGGGCTCGATGATGGGACGAACCAGCGCAATTGCAAGAGCCTCATCCATCGTTCGAATCGGAATGATCTTCATCTTTGCGCGAATGTTGTCCGGAACCTCAACCAACTCGGGCGCATTCGCGTGCGGAATGATGACGATCTTCATTCCTGCACGTGCAGCTGCCAGCAGTTTTTCCTTGAGGCCGCCGATCGGTAGCACACGACCTCGCAGGGTGAGCTCACCTGTCATCGCGACATCCTGACGCACAGGGATCCCCGATACGAGTGACGCAAGGACCACCGCCATCGTGATACCCGCAGAAGGCCCGTCCTTGGGAACGCCGCCCGCCGGCACGTGAATGTGGATCTCGCGATCGTGATAGAAATTGTCACGGAGTCCCAAATGCAGCGCCTGAGCGCGAGCGTATGACAAGGCGGCCATTGCCGATTCTCTCATCACCTCCCCAAGCTGGCCGGTCAAAACCAGTTGACCCTTGCCCGCTATCATCTGAGCTTCAACGGTCAAAACTTCGCCACCCACCGAGGTCCAGGCGAGGCCATTGGCAACGCCCACCTCGTCCAATAGGCGTCGCTCGTCGGCCAGGAAACGCGGTGGACCGAGCATTGCCT